>CANHYZ010000290.1 GCA_947464885.1 Flavobacteriales bacterium | reverse complement strand
TCTTGCAAAATCCCGATTTGTTGTTGCTCGATGAGCCAACCAACCACTTGGATATTGAAAGTATTGAATGGTTGGAAGAGTTTCTAAGGGACTACCCGGGAGCCATTGTGCTTATTTCGCACGACCGCACATTTTTGGATAACGTGACCATCCGTACAATCGAGATTTCGAAGGGAAAGGTTTACGACTATAAGTTTTCATACAGCAAATACATTGTTCAACGCCAGGATGAGGTGGATCGTCAGGAAGCTGCGGCGAAGAATCAGCTGAAGTATATTGAAGACACGCAGAAGTTGATTGATAAATTCCGTGCGAAGAAGGATAAAGCAGCTTTTGCCCAAACCTTGATTCGTAAACTGGAGAAGCTCGATCGCATTGAGGTCGACGATATCGATGGCACCAAGGTGCGCATCAGTTTTCCCCCGGCTCCGCATGCCGGGAAGATCATTCTGGAAGGCAAGGCACTCGGTAAGGCTTATGGTGAGAATCGCTTGTTCAGCGGAGTGGATATTACCATTGCGCGCGGCGAAAAAATTGCTTTGGTTGGAAAGAATGGTGTTGGAAAGAGCTCGCTCATTCGCATGATTATGCGAAAGGAGCAGCATGATGGTGATTTCACACCGGGCTATAGTGTCAGCATCGGTTATTACGCCCAGAATCAAGCCGACGAGCTGGATGGCACCAAGACTGTTTTCGAAACGATCGATGATGAGGCTGTGGGAGACGTTCGAAAGAGTGTTCGCTCTATGCTTGGTGCTTTTTTGTTTAGTGGTGACGACGTGGATAAGAAGGTTCGAGTGCTCAGTGGAGGTGAAAAGGCCCGATTGGCCTTGTGCAAACTGCTGCTTCAGCCGTATAACTTCTTGGTGCTCGACGAACCGACAAACCACTTGGATTTGGCCTCAAAGGAGGTGCTAAAACAAGCGTTGATGCGGTATGATGGAACACTGCTCGTCGTTAGTCACGACCGTGATTTTTTGAATGGTCTCACCAATATGGTTTATGAGATTAAACCCGATAGGTTGCGCATGTGGGAGGGTGATGTCCTCGACTTCCTCAAGGAGAAAAAGGCAGAATCAATTGCTTTGTTTGAGAAGGCCAAGCCTGTTGTGGCGGAGAAGAAGCCCGCCGTGCTTGCGGAAACTCCGGGCAACCAACTCTCACGCGATGAGCTGAAGGAGCGCGAGAAACTCAAAAAGAAACTAGAGACTCAACTGCAGAAGAGCGAGCGCGAAATTGAGCGTCTGGAGGCGGAAATTGCCGCAATGGATGGCGAGATAGCCGCTATGGATTATAGTGATGCAGATGCTTCTAAACGAAAGCTGGACACCTATGCTGAGCTCAAGTCGAAACTTGATGCTGTGATGAAGGCATGGGAAGAAACCGGAAATGAGCTTTCCGGTCTCTGATTTTTACAATCAAACCCGTATTAAAATTACTCGCCTTGTCCGTGGCAGGACTTGTACTTCTTGCCGCTTCCGCAAGGGCACGGGTCGTTACGTCCGATGCGCACTTCCGCTTTTGCAGGCTCAGCCTTCGGTGGTGGTGTCATACCGGCAGCAGGCATAGGTGCTTGCGCGGGTTGTTGTGAAACCGCTACACGCTGCTGCAGATTCAAACTCTCTGCTTTCTGCGTATTCAAACGGGCAGGTTCCGGAGCTTTCGCTGCGGGGGCCTGACGCACTTGCTCTTGTTGGCCTTGCGGCAGACGCGCATGCATGAGGAATCCTGTGAGTTCGCCATTTACTTTGGCTACCATGTTCTTGAAGAGGTTGTAGCTTTCAAGTTTATAAATCAGCAGGGGATCCTTTTGTTCGTGAGAAGCGAATTGAACATTGCCGCGCAGATCATCCATGTTGCGCAAGTGTTCCTTCCAGCTTTGATCAATCATGGCCAGTGTAATGCCTTTCTCGAGCGCATCAACGATTTCGGAACACCCGGATTGGTAGGCTTTCTCCAAGTTGGCCGCTACTTGCACGGTTTTACGTGAATCACTGAATGGCACGGCAATATTGGTAAATCCTTGCGTATTGTTTTCAAACACGTTTTTGATAACCGGAAATGCTTCGCGCTTGATTTCTTCCACGCGATGCTTGTAGCGTTGTTCAACCGCCTGATAGGTGCGTTGAATCAGGTCGTCTGCTTTTGTAGTAACAAATTCTTCCTGAGTAACAGGAGTTTCAATGCCGAAATAACGGAGCAAATCGAGTTTGTAGCCATCGTAGTTTTTGATGGGTTGATTCATCTCGACAGCACCGGCGGCCAGTTCGTAAAACATGTTGTCGATGTCAAGTTTGAGGCGTTCGCCGAACAACGCATGACGACGGCGCTTGTAAATGACTTCGCGCTGAGCGTTCATGACATCGTCGTATTCCAGCAGTCGTTTGCGAATGCCGAAGTTGTTTTCTTCCACTTTTTTCTGTGCGCGTTCGATGCTGGATGTGATCATGCTGTGCTGAATCACTTCGCCCTCTTTTAATCCGAGGCGGTCCATCATTTTCGCGATGCGATCACTTCCAAAAAGGCGCATGAGATCGTCTTCCAATGATACGTAAAATTGCGAGGATCCAGGGTCGCCTTGACGTCCTGCGCGACCGCGCAGCTGACGGTCGACACGACGTGAGTCGTGACGTTCGGTGCCAATGATGGCGAGTCCACCGGCAGATTTTACTTCGGGCGTGAGTTTGATGTCGGTACCGCGGCCGGCCATGTTGGTGGCGATGGTAACGGTTCCTGAGCGGCCTGCCATAGCCACGATATCGGCCTCTTTTTGGTGGAGTTTTGCATTGAGCACCTGATGTTCGATGCCGCGCAGGCGCAGCATTTTCGAAAGCAATTCACTGACCTCAACCGTTGTCGTACCCACGAGTACCGGTCTTCCGGCAGCACTGAGTTCAGCGATTTCTTCAATCACTGCATTGTATTTCTCGCGCTTGGTTTTGTAGACCTTGTCCTCCATATCCTTTCGCGAAATAGCGCGATTGGTAGGGATGACCATGACATCAAGTTTGTAGATGCTCCACAATTCGCCTGCTTCGGTTTCTGCCGTTCCCGTCATACCCGAAAGTTTGTGGTACATGCGGAAATAATTCTGCAGGGTGATGGTCGCATAGGTTTGTGTGGCTGCTTCCACACGAACGTTTTCTTTTGCTTCGATGGCCTGATGCAAACCGTCGGAATAGCGACGGCCTTCCATGATACGACCGGTTTGCTCATCCACGATTTTCACCTTGTTATCCATCAACACGTAGTCGACATCTTTTTCGAAAAGGGCATAGGCCTTCAGCAGCTGATTGATGGTGTGAATGCGCTCACTCTTGATGCTGTAATCGCGCATCAAGTCATCTTTCGCTTTCAGTTTTTCTTCGTCCGATTTTTCGCTGTTTTCGATTTCGGCAATTTCAGAGCCCAGATCCGGCAGTAAGAAGAAACGATCATCTTCCATGTTTTTGGAGATGAGTTGAATTCCCTTTTCGGTGAGTTCGATTTGATTGTGTTTTTCGTCGATCACGAAGAAGAGCTCCGCATCAACCTTCGGCATATCCCGTTGGTTGTCTTGCAGGTATTGGCCTTCCGTCTTGAGTAATTGTGCCTTTATACCTTCTTCACTCAGGAATTTGATGAGGGCCTTGTTTTTCGGTAATCCGCGATAGGCGCGGTAGAGCGCCATAGAACCCTCTGTTGTTTCTTCTTTTGATGGAGATGAAGTTTCGGGTTGAAGTTTTTTCTTGGCGAGCGTCAGGAAATCATTGGCTGCTGACTTTTGTGCGTTTATCAGCAATTGCACTTTCGGCTTGAGTGCATCAAATTCTTGGTCATCAC
>CANHYZ010000289.1 GCA_947464885.1 Flavobacteriales bacterium | reverse complement strand
GAAGTGCTTAACTCCATCGCCACCAACACATGGCTCAATGTGGGTTTCTTCGTTGTGTTCCTCGTGTTCGCCATTTCCTTCTTTGGTTTTTATGAAATTACGCTGCCAAGCAGTCTCGCCAACAAGGTTGACAGTGCGTCAGAACTAGGTGGTGCCATTGGTGTTTTCTTCATGGCGCTAACGCTGGCGATTGTGTCCTTCTCGTGCACGGGCCCTATCCTGGGGACGGTTATTGGAAGCATCTACAGCACCGACATACAGGGTGTTGTCAATTTCCTGGGGCTGGAACTATCGATGCCGGCCGCCAAAGTGTCCTCGGCCATGATGGGATTCGGTATCGCGCTCGGTGGTCCGTTTGCGCTGTTCGCTGCGTTTCCAAGTTTGCTGAAAAAACTGCCTAAGGCAGGGGGCTGGATGGATGATTTCAAAGTTTCCCTGGGCTTCATGGAAGTGGCGCTGGCCATTAAATTCTTATCCAACGCCGACCTCGTAGAACAATGGGGTATTCTCAAACGCGAATCATTCTTCGCCTTGTGGATTATCGTTGGTGTGCTTTGGGTGCTCTATATGTTCAAGATTTTCACCTTCAAGCCTGGTCAGGGTTCAAAAGGTTGGTCGAAATTCAAAATCGGTTTTACAGCACTCATCGCGGTATTCACGCTGCGAATGATTCCCGGCGTATTGCCTCCGTCGGAGTTAAATCGCTTTGATTTCCTCAGTGGTTTCCCACCACCAAAGTCTTACTCATGGTATCACTATGAAGAGGAGTTCAAGGTCTACAAAGACCTCGCAGAAGCCATGAAAGCCTCAGAGGAACAAGGCAAACCCATCTTCATCGACTTCACGGGTTGGGCCTGCGTGAACTGCCGTAAAATGGAAGACACTGTGTGGCCGGACGAAACCGTACGCGCGATTCTTTCAGAAGAGTATATCATGTGCTCGCTCTATGTGGATGAAAAAGTAGAGCTGCCCGCTGAAGAGCAATTCGTTTATACCACAAGCGACGGCCGCAAGAAGATGATCAAGACCGTAGGTAATAAGTGGGCAACACTGCAAACAGAGACGTTCCAAAACAACTCTCAACCGATGTACGCCCTGCTTTCCCCAAAAGGAGACTTACTGGCGCCCATCGAGCAATACAACCCCGACGCCAAGAAATACGCCGAATGGCTCAATTGCGGACTGGCGGCCTTCAGCAACTGGGGCGGCAAATAATCACCTTAGTGAGGCCACGAATGGACGAATAAAGAAGGAGTTATTCGTGCATTCGTGTCCAGTCACTCAGAAGATTATTCGTGCATTCGTGTCCAATCACTCAAAAGATTATTCGTGCATTCGTGTCCAATCACTCTATAGATCATTCGTGCCATTTCGTTGATTTTCCCTAACTCACTGTTGATTGTTTTCAACTCACACCCGCGGTTTTCTGACGGATTATGTCCTTTTTTCGCATCATGCGTCAAGGCACCCTCTTCACCGTCATCGCGTTCATAGCTCTTGTGCTTTTTGCCAACAGTTCGTTGTCGCAGAAAACCGTAGTTACAGGAAAGGTTATTGACGCGGTAACCAAAGAGCCGCTACCTTTTTCTCCCGTCATGTTCGTCGGCACGAAATCAGGCGCACAAACCGACCTCGACGGAAACTTCAAAATAGAAACCTACTACAGCAGCGACTCACTCAAGGTGGTCGTTTTAGGCTATGCACCACTGGCGAAAAAGGTAAAGCAGGGCACCACCAGCGTGGTGAATTTCGAACTTTCCGCCGCCAGTAACGAAACCTCTGAAGTCGTAATTCGCCCCGACGACGGTCCGAACCCCGCCATAGCACTCATGAAAAAAGTGCTGCGCAACAAGAAAATCAACAACCGCGAAAAACTCGATGCCTACGAATACGAGGCATACAACAAGGTTGAATTCGATCTCAATAACATCACCGAAAAATTCCAGGACCGGAAAATATTCAATGCCTTTGAATTCGTTTTTGAAGGAGTCGACACGACACAGCAGAAGCCCTACCTGCCCGTGTTCATGACGGAATCACTCTCTGACTATTACTTCAAACGTAACCCCAAGCTCTCCAAAGAAGTGGTAAAGGCAACCAAGGTGAGTGGTGTGGAAAACGAGTCGATCAATCAGTTTTTGGGCGATATGTATCAAAACATCAACGTATACGACAATGAGTTGATTGCCTTCAGTAAAAGCTTTACGAGTCCCATCTCCGCCTATGCGCTGGGGTTCTATGATTACGATTTGGTGGACAGCGCCGCCATTGATGGTAAGTGGTGCTACAAACTGCAGTTCTTCCCCCGCCGAAAGGCTGAGTTGCTATTCTTTGGAGAAATGTGGATTGCCGATACGTCCTACGCTGTTAAGGAAATTGAAGCCACCATCGCAGAAGGCGCAAACATCAATTGGATTAAGAACTTCAAGGTAAAACAAACGTTCGATGAAATAGAGCCGGAGGTTTGGATGTTGGTCAAGGATGAACTCGTGGTCGACTTCAACGTATCGGAGAAAAAGCTTGGTGCATACGGCCGAAAAACGTCGTCCTACCGCAAGTTCATTGTCAATAAAGAACGGCCACAAGAATATTACGAAGGATTCAGCGACATCATTGTAGCGGAAGATGCCAGCGATCACGATGATTCCTATTGGCAGCAAGCGCGACACATTGCGCTATCAGCAAAAGAGGAGCGCATCTATCACATGGTCGATACGCTGAAAAACCTCCCGCAGTTCGTCACGGTCTCCAACATTCTGAATCTCTTTGTGAACGGCTACAAAGTCATCGGTAACTTCGAACTTGGTCCCTACTACACCTTCTACAGCTTCAACCCGATAGAAGGTAATCGCCTGCGCTTCGGCGGACGCACCAGCAACGACTTCAGCAAAAAAGTGATGCTCGAAGGCTACCTGGCTTATGGGTTTAAGGATGAGCGCTTCAAGTATGGTGGTGGCGCTACGTGGGTTCTCAACAAGAATCCACGCATGGCTATGAATGTATTTGCCAAGCGCGATATGGAGCAGCTCGGGCAAGGCAATGGCGCTTTCCGGCAAGACAACGTGCTGTCGTCACTCTTCCGACGCAATCCCGCCAATAAGCTCACTGATGTCACAGAGCTCTCAGGTTATATCGAAAAAGAATGGCTCTATGGCTTTCAGAACAAGGCGCTTTTCCGGCATCGCGTGCTGAAGCCCGCAGGCAGTAATTTTCAATATGTTCGCTTTAGGCCTGACCTCAACGAACAGGAACAGGTAGACTACCTCATAACCACGGAAGTGGGCTTATACACGCGCTTTGCGTACAAAGAGAAGTTTGTTTATGGCGAGTTTGAGCGGCTTAGTCTCGGGACCAATTACCCGGTTCTTGAGTTTCAATACAATTATGGTATTCCCGGATTAATGGGTGGAGAGTTTCAATTTCAGCGCATCGGCGTTCGGATATCCGATAAGGTTCGTTTTGGGCCGTTCGGCTATCTGCGCATCAGCTCTGAGGCGGGTAAGTTCATCGGCAACCTTCCTTATCCCCTGCTCATGATTCATCAGGGTAACGAAACATTCTTCTACGACGAGGGATCGTACAATACCATGAACTTCTTCGAATTCGTCAGCGATGAATGGGTGAACGTATGGGCGTCATATCACGCTGACGGTTTGTTTCTGAACAAAATCCCCATCATGCGCAGGTTGAAGTGGCGTGAAGTAGCCAGTGCAAAAGCAGTAGTGGGGGGCTACGACCTAAGAAATGACCTTATCCTGTCTCGGGATGTCAATGGAGATGGTAAGCCCGATATCTACACCCTGGAAAAGCCCTTTGTGGAGGCCG
>CANHYZ010000288.1 GCA_947464885.1 Flavobacteriales bacterium | reverse complement strand
GGTGAGTTCGAACGGCAGATAGTTTTGGTAGAAGGTGTTGAAGATCTCACCTACTTTCGAAAAGACCACTCCTTGCGCGTGCTTGGTTTGCGAAAGTTTAGTTTTTCCCAGTTGCAGTTGCAGGAAGAGCAGTTCCTCGAACTTGAGTCTTCTTCTGGCGCCTTCCAAGAGTGGCAGTGTTGATGGAACATGGACTTGTATGAGCGCTTCTGCACGCGGCATAAGTTTGAATCGTTCCAGGATATAGGCGGGCATATTTTCAGCAATATGTCCTTTGCTTTCTTCGATGAGTTGCTTGGTTAGCTTGGCGATACCGTTGCTGTGCAAGCCCTTGGCGGAGAGCTTTTGCGTGGTGTTGTATACGGGCTTCAGCTCGCTGCCTTGTGTGATGCGTGCGTCTTCAACGAGCTCCAGTTCCGGGTGTGTGATGTTGTAACGGCCTTTGAATTCCGTCGGCCTTCCATAGATCACGTAGGGTTGATTGAGCTTCAGACTATCGCGCAGCCAGGCGGGTGATTTAAACCAAACGAGTTCGATATCGCCACTTTCATCGCGAAACACAGCGGTGAATCGCTTGCCTCCGCCAACGCCGATTTCGCGGGTGGAAATGATTTGCCCCATCAACTGCACATTAGCCGCCTCACTCTGAATATCGGCTATGCGCGTGATTTGCGAGCGATCGATGTAACGAAAAGGGAAATACTCCAGCAAGTCTTGACGATTCGCAATACCCAATTCGGCTTTGAGCACCTCAGCGCGCTGAGGTCCTACGCCTTTCAGGTAGAGTATGTCGTTGGCAAGCATGAGACGAAATTAGAGTGAATGCGCCAAGACGCGCGATATAAATTATGCCGTCGCGTATGCCTATTCCTTGTTGGCCGTATCCATGAGGATGGTAACGGGTCCGTCATTGACAAGCGCCACGTCCATCATGGCGCCAAAGGTGCCGGTTTGGATTTTACGACCGGCCTGTTGTTCCATCGTTTGGATAAAATATTCGTAGAGTGGAATGGCCTGCTCTGGTCGAGCCGCGCGGATAAAGGAAGGGCGGTTTCCTTTTTTGGTGAGCGCGTGGAGCGTGAATTGACTTACCACCAGCACATCGCCTTCGATTTGACCCAGGTCGAGGTTCATTTTATCTTCTGCATCAGCGAAGATGCGCATGCCCAGGATTTTTTGCACCAGCCAATCGGCATCCTCTTGCTTGTCGTTTTCCTCGATGCCCAGCAGGATGAGAAGCCCGCGACGGATTTCGGCGGTGATTTCCCCTTGAATACGGACCGAGGCTTGGGATACCCGTTGAATGACGACGCGCATAGAGTGTAGAATAGTGCTGCAAGATTAGTATAAACGAGGTGTCAATGTGGTTTTCGCCGGAATGCAGCGATTTTTTGACGCGGATAAAAAAAAATTGAGGACTGCGTGAACCGTATGCCTCCGTTATTGGTTTAATGGGCTGAAGACTCTCCCAATTCAAAGTGGGTAGGTTTTGGTTAAAGGTTTAGTGACATGGGGCTGCCAAAGGGTAGCCTCTTGTTTTTTCGGGGTGTGAGCGTGCGGCTTTACTAAGTTTGGTGTGAAAATCAATTAGCTATGAAATTTATTCTGACAGCATTCCTATTTGCGGTGGTGGCGTCCTGTTCAGCGCAGTGCTTTACCCTGTTTACGCTCAATGCCATTGGCACGGATGCGACAGCGGTTTTTGAAGGTACAGGGGCTGCCAACCCGTTGTATGTGGTTGATTGGGGAGATGGTCAAACGGATACGTCAACGGTCCCGGTGTTGGAACACAGCTATGCGTCTGATGGATTTTACATGGCCACCTACTATTATTCAGACCAAGACAATCCCAACTGCTCGTACTACAGTTTTGAGGCGTTCGTGCTCACAGGATTTTCCTGCAATTTGAATGTGCAGGTAGAGTCTATTGCTCAAGCGGTGGTGGTGGATGCATTCGCGCAAAACACCTCGGTTCCGCTTGTTTCAATTGATTGGGGAGATGGTTCCCCTGAGTTGTTGGATAATAGCGGTATTCATGCGTATGCGACACCCGGCACCTATGAGGTGTGCGTGTCACTCGTTGATGGCGATCCGGCATTTCCTTGTCAGCTCACCGAATGTCAAACCGTGGAAGTCCTTGGCGTGCAAGGCAGTTGTGCGGTTGCGTTCGAGCCTACCGTGCAAGGGCAGGAAGTCTCGCTTGCCATTACCGGCACCGGTTCGGTTGATGCAGCGTACTGGATCGACTGGGGTGACGGCACCTATTCGGAATCTCCGGCGAACGGCCATACGTACAATGTGCCGAATTACTACACTATTTGTATCTATTATGGAGAGCCGGGGGATATAGGGTGTCAAGCTTCGGTTTGTCAGGAAATTTTCATCGACCCGTTTGCTTCGGAGTGTGTGCTCCAAATGGTGCCTCTAGTCGATGGTTCTGATGTTCAATTACAGGTATTGGCGGCCGGTGCGGATGCGCCAATCTACTTCGTTGATTGGGGTGATGGCAGTGATGGTGAGTTCGGCTTTCCTCAAGGCTACACCTACGCGGTTGCAGGCACGTACCTGATTTGCGTGAGTTACACCGATAGCTTGAATCCCATCGGTTGTCAGTTGAATGAATGCCAGGAAGTGACTATCGATATTGCCTCCAATCCTTGCACGGTTGCATTGACCGTTGTCAATGGCGGATTGGAGAATACCTATGCTGCGCAGGCTGTAGGTGAAGGTGCGACCTCGCCGTTCTATGCCATTGCCTGGGGTGATAATTCTCCACCCTTGTATGCGGCGTCAGGCGAACACGCATATAGTGCAGTGGGCGCCTATGAAATCTGTGTTACTTACGGCGATTCATTGAATCCTTTTTGCAATGCCACGGTATGCGAAACGGTGAATGTGATTTCGTCCGTTGAAGAGCAGACTGGTGCTGTTTTTCTACAAGCATCACCCATCCCATTGACTGATGAAACGATGATTTCATTTCGACTGTCGCAACCCGGTGCCATAACGTTAGCGGTTGTGGATGTTTTCGGTCGAAGAGTAGCTACTGTTTACACAGGATCTGCCGGACAAGAAACCCAACTGATTTCCTGGGATTCTTCCGGGCTTGCAAGCGGTCTGTATTCGTTGTGCTTGACCGGACCGGGGGTTCAGCAGGTGGTGTCGTTGGTGAAGTGATTACTCTTTGATAAAACGACTGCTGAAGTAACGGTTTCCATCTGAAATTCTAAGTACGTAAACTCCGGGATCAAGTCCGCTAATGGTGATTCCGGCTGCAATTTCTTCCCGGGAAATTGTCTGGCACAATTGTCCATCCGTTTTTAGAATCCATGCTGCTTGGATCGTTTGTGTATGCTCGTCAATAAAGAGTTTGTCGTGTGATGGGTTTGGATAAACTCCGCACTGAACGTCACTCGATGTTTCTATGAGGCTATTGAACGGCTCTTGAATAGCGGCAGTAACGATAGTAATCGGAATGGCCACCACGTTGTTGTTTTCGTTTGATTCTGCTGTCGTGTTGGAGGCATCGCATCGCAAAAGGATGTAGCGATTGCCGGGATTGTTGGGGATCGTGTAGGTAATGTTTTCCGACTCGGATCCAATGGTGGTGGTAAATGTCGAAATGTCGCTGCCGATTAAGATGTCGGTTGTTTCCCAGATAGCATCAGGACTAAAGCGGTATTGAAGTGATGCGTAGGAGCTGGATGCGGCAAGCGGATTACGCTGTTGAATAGCGTTGATGGTGATGGATTGACCGACGGTTACTGTGTTAGCGCTCACGCTGGCGCCTGTAATGAAAATATCGGGAAGTGTCGACCCCGTGCTCACGG
>CANHYZ010000287.1 GCA_947464885.1 Flavobacteriales bacterium | reverse complement strand
TGTTTCGACAACGACTACATCCAGCGCTGGTGGCAGCAGAAGTGTGAGGCTTCACATCCCGTCATTATCGCTGAGGTTGAAGGCGCCGTTGTCGGCTTCGCTACGTATGGCGTCTTCAGGGCTCGGGCTGCTTACCGCACCACGATGGAGCACTCGGTCTATGTGCCTGCTTCGCACCGCGGAATGGGTTTGGGGAAAACACTACTAGAAAGCATTATTGATGAAGCACGGAGCCAGGGCGTGCACGTGTTAATCGGAGGCATTGATGCCGACAACGCACTGAGTATTGCGCTTCACGAGCGAATGGGTTTTCGCATTGCCGGGAAGTTACATGAAGTAGCGTTCAAGTTCGATCGTTGGCTCGACCTTGTTTTCGTGGAGCGCAAACTATGATGTTTGCCTCATCGAGACTTATTTTAGCGGCCCATGATTTCCGATAAGAAACCGGTTCAAGACTTCATTCAACTGCTCGCGCAACACGGGATTCAGGAAGTCATTATTTGTCCGGGATCACGCAATGCGCCCTTCAGCATCAGTCTTTCAGCCGATAAGCGATTCAACGTGCACAGCATCGTCGATGAACGCAGCGCGGCCTTCATTGCCCTGGGCATGGCGCAGCAGCTCGACCATACCGTGGCCTTAATCTGCACCAGTGGAACGGCGGCACTGAACTTCGCTCCGGCGCTGGCTGAGGCCTTCTATCAACGGGTTCCCTTGCTGGTCGTGACTGCGGATCGCCCCATCGAATGGATTGATCAAGGCGAAGGACAAAGTATCCGTCAGCGCGAAGTGTATCGGAATTACGTCAAGTCCTCCTGCGAAATCGCTGAAGAAGCCGCCGATGGCGATCTGGTGTGGTACAACGTGCGCATCATGGATGAGGCGATGCGCCTGGCCAATGAGGGTGTTCGCGGACCCGTGCATATCAACTTTCCCTTGCGCGAGCCGCTTTATAAAATGGTCGAACAGTCGGCGCAAACCGTGAAGATGATTCGCCGCGCCGAGAGTCATGCGCAATTAACCGAAGCAGAACTTTCCGGACTTCGTGAACGCATTGCTTCGTGCGAAAAGGTCATGGTGCTGGCCGGTCAAATGAAAGAAGACCCGCAGATGCTTGAGGCCTTGCGCCACTTTGCTGCGCACCCCAACGTTATTGTGCTCACTGAAGCGCACAGCAACTTAGCCGATGCCGGTTTTATCACGACCATCGACCGTATGCTGGCCGCTACCGATGCCGACGCTCAGACCTACATGGAGCCGCAGTTGCTCATTACTGTCGGACACAACATTATCTCGCGAAAGATTAAGGCCCTGCTTCGAAAAGGACGCACCGAGCATTGGCATGTGGATATCAGCGGCGAAGGACTCGATACATTGAAAATCCTCACAAAGGTTATTCCAACCACGCCCGGAGCCTTCTTTGAATCTATGCTGAAAGCTGCTCCGTCTGTGGATTCATCCTATCGCAGTCGATTACTCGAATATAATAATACCTCCTCGACATCCGCCGAAAGCTTCCACCAACAGGCTGCTTGGAGCGATTTGCAAGCGTTTCACATACTTCACGCCTTGCTTCCACCTGCGAGCGATGTTCAAATGGGCAACAGTTCGGCCGTGCGCTACATGCTGTTGGATGATGCCCGCGCTGACTTGCGTTACTTCGGTAATCGCGGAGTTGCCGGCATCGACGGGTGCACCAGCACAGCCCTGGGAGCGGCATATTGCTCCAACCGTTTAACCACGTTGATCAGCGGTGACATTGCTTTCTTTTACGACAGCAACGCCCTTTGGAACAATCTTGACAAATCACACCTGAAGATCATCGTCATCAACAACGGCGGCGGCGGGATCTTCCGCATCATCGATGGGCCGGATCCGGATTCCGAAGCACTCTCCACCTTCTTCGAAACAGCCCATAACCGAACAGCCCAAGGTCTGGCGGCTATGTATGCCATTCCATATCTCAGTGCATGCGATGCAGAGTCCTTGCGTGCGGGCATCGAACAACTGCATGAACAACCAGGCTGCGCAATCCTGGAAATTCATACTCCCCGTCTCGACAACAGTCCGGTGCTGAAAGCTTATTTCGATTTCATCCGAAAGGAAAGTCAGGACTCCCTTTAAAGTCCCGAGAAGAATAAGCCTTTAAGGTGATTGCAGAGGTCGCGATGTCTCCTCATATCCAACTTTGACCGTTTTGTGTGGCTTGGGCTGGAACACTTCGCGACTATATTTGCCGCCTAAAAAATTTTCTCAATGAAAGAAGTTTTTATCGTTGCCGCCGTGCGCACTCCCATGGGAAGTTTCGGTGGTTCTCTGGCCTCTGTATCTGCTACCAAACTCGGTGCTGCAGCCATCAAAGGGGCAATGGATCAAATTCAACTCGATCCTAATGAAGTCAATGAAGTGATTATGGGCTGCGTATTGCAGGCCAATCTCGGACAGGCCCCTGCGCGTCAGGCCGCCAAGTTTGCAGGATTGCCTGATGGCGTGGCTTGCACTACAGTGAATAAAGTATGCGCCTCCGGTATGAAAGCGATCATGCAAGGTGCGCAAAGTATCCTGCTTGGCGATGCTGATGTGGTAGTAGCCGGTGGTATGGAAAACATGAGTCAGGTGCCGTACTATTCGGAAAACCTGCGTTGGGGCAATAAGTACGGTAATGTGAGTATGATCGACGGTTTGGCCAAGGACGGTCTAACCGACGTTTACAACAACTATGCGATGGGTGTTGCCGCCGACATGTGTGCCAAAGAGTGCAACATCACGCGTGAAGATCAGGACGCATTTGCCATTGAAAGCTATAAGCGTTCGGCAGCGGCCTGGACTGAAGGTAAATTCTCTGCAGAGGTTGTCCCTGTGCAGATTACCGGTCGCAAGGGCGATGTTATCACGTTCAGCGAAGACGAAGAATATAAGAATGTCAATTTCGATAAGGTTCCCGGTTTGCGCGCTGCCTTCACCAAAGAAGGTACAGTAACCGCCGCCAATGCAAGCACCATGAATGACGGTGCTGCTGCACTGATTCTCATGAGCAAGGAAAAAATGGATGCACTCGGATTGAAGCCACTGGCGAAGATTCGCGGTTATGCTGATGCCGAGCAGGCTCCGGAGTGGTTGACCACGACGCCATCCTTGGCTCTTCCCAAAGCTGTTGCCAAAGCGGGCTTGACCATGAGTGATCTCGAGTTTGTTGAGTTGAACGAAGCATTTTCTGTCGTAGGCATTGTGAATGCCCAGAAAATGGGCCTCGATGCTGCGAAGGTGAACGTCAACGGCGGTGCGGTTTCTCTTGGCCACCCACTGGGTTGCTCGGGAGCGCGTATCATCGTTACACTCATTCACGTTCTGGGCCAGCAAAACGCCAAGATTGGCGGAGCGGGCATCTGTAACGGCGGCGGCGGTGCGAGCGCGATGGTGATTGAGCGCAGCTAATTAAGACAGGACACCTGGTGACGGGATGTATCGGGCATGACGAACTACAGTGACTTTTTTCGGTTGGTTGATTAAACTTCGACGAACCAAAACTGTCTATCGCTTTTTCATATAACTAAAAATTGTCTCCCTCGGGTAGACTGTGTTTATGCATCCAACAAACTCTCACCTCAGTGCGGTAATAGCCGCTCGTCAAGTTTTTACAACCCTCGTTCTTTTGTGCCTCCTATTTAGCACTCATCTGTTGAGTGCCCAAAACTTCACGGTAAGCGGAACGGTCAAAGACGCTGCCAATGGCGAGGACCTGATTGGGGCGCTGATTGGCATTGCCGAAATGCCCGGAAAAGGAACTGCCACCAACAGTTACGGGTTCTATTCATTGACCTTACCGTCGGG
>CANHYZ010000286.1 GCA_947464885.1 Flavobacteriales bacterium | reverse complement strand
TCAGGCACAGCATACTTCGGTGTTAACGCAGAAGGCTGCACACCATCTATACTCGGTTGTACTGATGCATTTGCACTCAATTACAACCCAATGGCAACAGAGGATGATGGTTCATGCGAATACCCAGAGAATTGCGATCAAAACTTGTTGTCGATCAGCGTTTCAACTCAAAACTGGGGCTCTGAAATCAGCTGGTCTTTGGTAGGTGCCGATGGAGTAGTATACGCTTCAGGTGATAACTACAGCAGCTGGGGCTGGTATACCGATTACGCTTGCGTACCTGATGGATGTTACGAAGTCGTGATGAGCGATAGCTGGGGAGATGGTTGGAATGGAGCTTACTACATGATTTCCGCGAATAACATGTACACAGAAGGTTCTTTGTACTACGGTTCGACCGGTGCTGACCTGATGGGTATGAATTCAGACTGCGGTATGGTTGCCGGTTGCATGGATGCTTCGGCAATCAACTACGATCCACAAGCTACTTATGATGATGGCTCTTGCATGTACAACGTAGGTGGCGGTTTGGGCTTTGACAATGGTCTTGAAGTTGAATTCGCTCTTTACCCGAACCCAACCAACGGTGGCATTATCGTAAATGCTACTTCTTTGGATGAGCAGCGTAATTTGACCTTGAATGTATTTGGTGCTGAAGGACGTTTGGTGCGTTCAATCAACTATCCGGTAACTGCATCAAACATGCAGGTGCAGTTGGATTTGACCGACCTGCCTGCAGGATATTACTTGGTTCAGTTAAGCAATGGAACTACCCAATCGGTGAAGCCATTGATTAAGCAATAAGCACAGAATAAACTTGAAATAAAAAGGGCCGCAGTTTTGCGGCCCTTTTCTTTGGTATCGTTTGAAACGTATAAGTAAGCTCTAGAGTTTTTCGCGCACCTTGTATTGGTTACGAGAGGCGGAGTTGCGCGTGATTAATTCACCGACAAATCCGGCCAAGAAAAGTTGAGTCCCAATGATCATGGCAGTGAGTGCCAAATAGAAGGGAACCTGATCGGATACCAAAGGTGATTTGGTATGCCAAACATAGAGGTGCATGAATTTCGACGTGATAAGGTAACCTGTCAAAGCCAGGCCAATCATGAACATGGACGCGCCAATGGTTCCGAAAATGTGCATCGGGCGCTTGCCAAAACGAGAGATAAACATGATGGTCATCAAATCAAGCGGTCCGTTGATGAAGCGCTCCAATCCGAACTTAGTGGTTCCGTATTTTCTCGCACGGTGCTCAACGACTTTCTCTCCGATTTTTTTAAAACCTTCGCGGTGCGCAATGACCGGGATATAGCGGTGCATCTCCCCGAAAATCTCAATGCTTTTTACGACATCATTGGAGTAGGCTTTCAATCCGCAATTGAAATCGTGGAGATAAATCCCGCTCATGCGTCGCGTAGCCCAGTTGTAGAGTTTGGTCGGGATTGTTTTGGTGATAGGGTCGTAGCGTTTCTTTTTCCAGCCACTCACCAAATCCAAACCTTCTTCGGTAATCATCCGATAGAGCTCAGGAATTTCGTCAGGCGAATCCTGCAAATCGGCATCCATCGTAATCACAACGTTACCCTGCGCTGCCTCAAATCCGGTGTGCAATGCGGCGCTTTTGCCGTAGTTGCGCTGGAAACGAATTCCAACAATTTCAGGGTGCTGCTGTTTCAAGTTCGAAATGACTTGCCAGGAATTGTCTTTTGAGCCGTCATCAATGAAAATAACCTCGTAGCGCAGCTTATGGGAGTCACATACACGCTTTATCCACGCGTGGAGCTCCGGAAGAGATTCTGCTTCATTCAGTAGAGGAATAACCAGGGATAAATCCGTCATGCCTGAAATGGATTAGTTTGATTTTTACGCTTGAGAAATGCAGCACAAATCAAGGAGATGATGGCCAGAAAAATGCCGCCACTGAGCCAGCTTTTCAATTGTGCCAGTGGTTTAAATTGCGAAGGCAGGTCTTTCATTTCCTTTAGCGTTTGCTTGATGGAATCATCCGGCGCGCCCCATTTTTCCATAATGTCGCGAGTCTGCACCAGAATAAGTTCAGTCAATTCCTTGGCTAGCGATGTGTCAATCACATTGAACAGAATAATGTTCCAGATTGTCGACACCAACGTGGCGATCATGGACATAGACAGCATCGCAATAAACGTTTGTTGAAATCCGAAAGGTTGATCGGGAAATTCTGATTTGAGTCGGTTCGTAAAGTAGCATAGCAAACCGATAACGATTGGATACATCAACACGGTAAGCCACCAGTTGGAAAGATATTTTATTCCGGCCGCGTATAACAAAGCCATGTATATCGTTACCACCACTCCGGTAAGTATGCCATGGGTGATCATTTTGGTTTTCATAGGGTATCTCGGTCTGCTTGTGGTCAAAAGTAAACCACTAGAAAAGTTATTTTGAGGAATTTCAGTAAATATCCGACGTCGGAATGTTGAAACCTGTGTATTTTTGCCGGCAAAGGGCAAGTCTTTTACGACCAGCTCCTGTCCAATCCTCCAGGGCCGGAAGGCAGCAAAGGCAGACGGTTGTAGCGGTGCGATAAAAGGGGCTTGCCTTTTTTTTATGCCCTCAACTTTGCCTTGGATTAACACAGGCAAGCCAATAAATAGGAAATAGCGCGGGGTCTAACCGCTTCGGAGCAGGTTACATTCGCTGCCTGACAAGAAATTTTACGATGAAAAAAGTTGATGTTGCTTACTACAAGCGCCGTGCAAGTGCCAAAAAGAAGGCCCTGACAAAGGATTTGCGCGCTGTTGTGAAAAATAAACCTGCAGGCTTTTTAAAAGAGGTGAAAGCGGCTACAGACGAAACCTGGAAGGAGATTAGTTGCGTGGCTTGCGGACATTGCTGCATGGAAATGACACCGACGTGGAAGAAATCGGAGATCAAACGCGTAGCAGCGCATTTCGGAATGACCTCGGCTCAGTATTATGAGAAGTACCTCTACACGGAGGAAAAGACCGGCGACATCATGAATGACAGCACACCTTGTCAGCATTTCGACAAGAAAAAGGGGCTGTGCACCATCTATGAAATACGTCCTGCTGATTGTGCGGAGTTTCCGCATTTTCATCGAAAGGACTTTGCCGATCAGGTAGAAGAAGTGTTCCTTCCGAATATGGTTCGTTGCCCTGCCACACTGGTCATGGTAGAGAAAATTACCGAACGCATGCGTGAAAAGGGAGTCATCAAATAAGATAAACAACACGTCAAATGAAATCGCTGGCCCATCCTCGTAGTGTCCCCTTCATGGTTTATGCCGATGCAGAGGGAAATATTTTTGAGGATACCCGCTATCAGGCCGTAGGCAGAAGTGGGTATGAGGTGTATCCCCTTCAACCGGAGGACTTCATTGAATTGCCAACGGGAAGCGATTTATTCACGTTGCCCGGCAGACGTCCCTACGGATTGGATGTACAAACGGGTGAATTTGAAGTTCGCGAGGACGTGCAGGCTGTGGCAGCGCTCAACGCACCGGCCTATACTCAGCTTTACATGGCGGCCTTCGGAACGGAAGAGGAAGGCGCACCCACATTGCCGCTCTATTGCTACACCGTGGTGGGGTGGCTCGATGGGAAGTTTTATACCACAGCTGTGCGTATAGATCAGGATGAGCGTCAGGATTTGGAGCATTTCGATCGCGAATTCATTATCGAGCAAACCAAGATTCGTCTGGAGCAACATCCCGAAAACCGGCTGATTCAACATTTGGGTAATAATTGCAGCATTCGCTATTGTTGCCCTGCTGCTCGTAATTTTTTCATGGGAAGATGGGAGTGTCCGATTCCGGTTTCGCCCGCATGCAATAG
>CANHYZ010000285.1 GCA_947464885.1 Flavobacteriales bacterium | reverse complement strand
TTTGCGCCTGAAAGCGCTGCGAATGATTCCGACCACGTGCCTCCCGAGGTACGACCGGTCACACGCACCTCCAATGAATCTGCGACGGCCGATGTGATCGTTGCATGAAAATTCAACAGCGCTTGTTGCTCGCTAATTTGTGATTGTTCGAAATACACATCAGCGACGTTCGCTTCATCGAATGCAATCCACTCAATCGGCTTGGTAATGCCACACGTCACCAAACGCGGTCCCCAGTCCCAGCCAAAATGAAATTGCGGCTTGCGCGCGACTGCGCGCGCTGAATCACCCGGCAAAGGATAAGGCAATGCCTTCAAGGCTTCATTTGAACGCTGGACAGCGGATTCAAATACAATACGCATGACATTGCCCTCTGATTTCAGCAACGATTTCACATCTACATCCCAAAAGCGATGCGCATTGTCGGATGTAAGAATTTCTGTACCGTTCAACTCCACCTTCGCGTATGTATCCAATCCATTGAATCGAATCGACACATGCGATTTGGAGAAAATATCCGTCGGTACGGAAAACGGTAGCGTCTCATAAATCCACGCCTTCTCTCCCACCCATTGGCAATCCACCTCGTTCGTGCCTGTAAACGGATGATCAATTCGGGCGGCACGAATCAAGTCGGTGTGAATACAGCCGGGAACTTTTGCGGAAATCGTTTGCTGACGCTTACCGGGGCGTTTGGTATCGAATTCACTGACCTGCCACTCGGCACTCAGTAAGGTTCGTGGCTCCGATGAAATGGAAACAGGCTGAATCGATTCAGCGGATTTTTGCGCCCCAACTTGCATAACAAGGACGCTGAAAACAACATAGAGGAATACTAAACGCATAACGCAAGTATAAAGCACAACGGAATCAAAATCCTAAGGCAAAACTCAGCGCGTCAACCGCTGACTTCCTTCCGATGGATTTCTACGCAAGACGTAAAAATGGAACATGCCTTTGAGGTAACCCCAGCCATAGGAGGCATGTAGGATCATATAGCAAGCGACCAACTTAAAGATCATGGGAATTTGCCAACCTGCAGTTCTTATCGCGGTGAATTTCGCCAGGGTGAGATAAATCAGAATCATACCCACGTATGCGTAGCCGAGAAAAGGATGTAAGAAGAAACCCAGCCATCCGGCAGACACAAAGAGCATCCACAGCGGAGGTGCAAGCTGGCGCAGTGTTGTGATGGTGGCGTGCTTGCGATTCACAAACACCTTCCAATAGCCGTACTGAAAATACTGTTTGTAAAGCTTACTAAATGAACCGCGCACGTAATACTTCGATTCAATCTTGGGTTCAAGGTAAATTTTAAATCCGGCCTTGGTGACACGGTAATTAAACTCATCATCCTGATTGCGCACCAGGTCTTCATCAAAGAAACCGACTTGTTCAAACACTTCCCGTCGATAAGCACCAAAAGCCACTGTATCGACATAGCCCGATTTACCACCGGTGCGGAAGTATGCATTGCCCACTCCAAACGGTGATGACATTGCATTGGATATCACGCGAGAGAGTTCGTTTTCATGCACGTTCGTAATAATGCCACCTGCACAGCCCACCTCAGGATGTTCGCGCAGGACGCGCACATTTTCAATTAAAAAGTCGGAGGAAACTTCTGCATGCGCGCCCAGGATAATTCCGACATCATACGCCAAATCACGCAACCCAAGATTCAGTGCGAAAGGCGTTGTTCGCTTGATATTATCCATCAACTTCACTTCCGGATGAAGCTCCGACAGGCGAAGCACTTCACGACGCGTACCGTCATCGCTCATACCATCGGCCACCACAACACTCAACTGAATATCTGTTTGCGCAGCATTCACTAAAGAAGACACACACTTACCTATGTAGGCTTCTTCATTGCGGCAGGGTATGACGACTCTGACGCGCATCATGTCGAACAAATTTCATGGTAAAACGCGACCAGCTTTTTGGCTTCCGCCTCCCAGTTGAAGCGATCGCGTACGTAGGCTCTTCCGTTAGCGCCCATTTTAGCCGATAATGGTGCATCACTCAACAATTCATTGGCAATACGCGCCATGAGATGCACATCCATCGGATCGACACAAATGCCGGTATGTTCCTCTACCACGATGGATTCCCAAAGCGGAAAATCAGATGCCAACACGGGTAGGCCGGCACCCATATATTCAAACATCTTGATAGGATAAGATTCCATGTAGCTAATGGTCGGATGCAGCGTAACTATTCCAAGGGCCGACTCACCAAGCAAACGAACAATGTCCGCTCTTCCCACCACACCATGATAATCCACTTTCTTCCATCCCGGCATCTGCGTGCACTGTTCACGCAGTTGATCATCCTCAAACTTTCCGGCCAAATGCAAGCGACCATCGATATGCTCCATCGCCTTGAGTAACTCGAGAATACCCCGTTTGCGCGATATCAGTCCGACATAGATGACCCGGCGAGATACATAGTCCGGTTTCACCTCCAGATTAAACTCACGCAACATGGGCGCATTAAAAATGCAGACCGATGGCTTTCCTGTCCGATGAAATCGATCCCGAATAACGGGCGTTGCTGCAACAATTGCGGTCACGTTTCCGGCCGCGCGATTCTCCCACAACTCCACCAATGCAGAGAGCGGCTTTCTCAACCAAGCAGGAATCCATTGCTTCGTCATAATTTGTCGAGGCAAATCTTCGTGCACATCATATACAATGTGTTTTCCACGACGTTTAAACTGCCGCGCAAAACGAAGCAATTCCGGATCATGAAAATGGTAGATATCTGCATCCTCTTGTAAGGCGCGTTCAACCACTGCCTGCGCAAATTTGGTGGCTCGATTCAGTCGACCGCGAAAGGTGTTATTCATCGCGACCACCTTCACGCCATGCTCCGAAAATTCATCGTTGTTTTCGCCGACGGCAATTAACGTAACATCCATGCCCGATGCGGCAAGCGATACACATTCCTTATGCAACACACGGATATCCGACCACGGATGAACCGAAGAAAAATGACACACCCGTATTGGTCGTTGAACACTCATGACTGATTGATAACGTGCGAATATAAACGCTTCAATCGACCTGCCACAGCGGCAAAGCCGAAATGCTTAGCGGCATGCTCATGCAAATGCACTGAAGGAAATTCCATGCGGCGCTGATACACCTCACCCATCGCCGCACTAAAGGCTGCACCATCATTTGCTGTAAGCGTACCGAATTCGGCTAAAGTATCTTCAGGGCCGCCGCATCGAGTGGAGATTACATGCAAGCCGCATGACATGGCTTCGATGGCAACCACACCAAACGTTTCGTGCTTACTGCTAATCAAAAAGACCCTGGCCTGTTGCATGCGCTTCGCCAACTCCTCTCGCGAAAGCCTGCCTAAGAACGTCACGCGTGAATCCAGTCCATGATCGCTCACATAACGCTTGCACTGCTCGAGTGTTTCACCATCACCCGCCAGCCATAGACGGGCTTCAGGCATTTGATCGAGCGAACGATGGAACGACTCCAATTGCAACAACTGATTTTTGTTGGGTGTGAAATTTCCCGCTGAAAGAAAAACACAATCGTGCGCAGGTTGACCGGGCGTAAACATGGTCGTATCGACAACATTGGGAACAACTTCCACGGTGCGCGCAGAGAGCATTTCCAACCGACGAGCGAGCGCATGGCTCACGGCTATGCAAACATCGGCGTTCGAATACAGATTAACCGCCCATTTCAAGCGCGCTGTGTCAAGTGTGCCCGCTAGGACGCGTGAATTATGTTCGGTGACCACCAGCGGAACATTCATTTCCTTCGCCGCCCATAAGGCCAGAGCGGCGCTATGAAAGCCGTGAACATGAATGAC
>CANHYZ010000284.1 GCA_947464885.1 Flavobacteriales bacterium | reverse complement strand
CGTTTTGCTACCGTGAATACTCCGAAAGACAACACCCCACAACCTGAAGAGGTCAATGATTTGAAAGCTCAAGTCGAAATGCTTCAGGCGGAAAAGCTTAAGCTAGAAGCTGAGTTGAAGTCGCGTGAGGAAATGATGAGCAATTTGCTTTCATTTATTCAGGCCTCCAAATAGTAGCCGTATCTGCGGTTTACGTCCATCACAACTTCTTTCCGAAGAAGACTTTTCTATAATTAGTAGCCAAGGGATGCTTTGATAATACCGGTGGCGCCAGTACGTGACGTGTCCGCAATTTCTCCTCGAAGTAATGTTCGTCAACTGCAGTTACATCAAACCCTGCGGCCTGCATCATATCGACAAAATCATCCCCGTATATCCGAAGGTGGTCGCGCTGTCCGTAGATGCGCTCTCGTTCATCCGGGTCCGTTACCGTCTGATCTTCGAAAGTGATTTTTAAAAAGTCTTTTTGAGGGACAGTGAAAATACAGTATCCACCTTTGCTCAAGATTCGATATACCTCGCGAATTCCCCCGATGTGGTCGGGAACGTGCTCAAGAACATCACATGCGATGACACAATCGAATGATTCGTTCGGGACGGTCTGCATGGAAGAAATGTCGAGGTTGTAATCGATGTGATCATACGCGTAACCCTCGGCAAAGAAGTCGGCAGTTTTATAGTCCCGGGCCTTTCCTTTTATGAGTTTCCGAATTGGAGGTTCCGGTGCAAAATGCAATACACGCTTGTCACTGATGATGGTGTCAATCCGAAATGCTTCCAGGTACTGCAAGGAAGCTGCCAACAGCCGCTGGCGGACGTTGGAGGTGCAGTTGGGACAAACGGAATATTGATGCCATGAATTGCTTTTGAAAGAGTTCGTTTTGTGGTTACAGGTGTTGCACTCGAATTTACTGCCTTTGGCCTGGTAATAAACTTGTCCCAGTTGAACAAGTGGTGTTCGAATTACGCTTAGTGCTTTTTTGATCGTACGCTTCATCTATCGCTTTTTAGTTCATTCCGTTGGGTTGATCCAATGATTTACAATGGTTACAAACCTATCCTCAGAATCCAATATTACAACATGTTTGCGAATCGCCACCAGCAGCGCGCAGCTCACTGATCGGACATTATCTTCGAAATTGGGAGGAAAAATCACCAAGAGAATGCTATGTTGAACGGTGTGTTTATGCCTGATTCGAATAGACTGTGGCATTTAGCTGCGCCGCAATAGCTATTTTCAGGATGATTTAAATGAGCGGCCTGTCGCATAATTTATTCCACCCAATCTTCCAATGTAGGATGTTTCTTTGCCCCATGGAAGCGACCATGCATACAAGCGAAATGGTGGAGACAGCTGCTGCCTTCGTCAACAGCACAGGCAGCCACATCTTTCTCACCGGAAAGGCAGGCACCGGCAAGACTACGTTCTTGCGGAGTTTAGGTGAGCGCACGCACAAGCGTTTTGCCATTGTTGCACCCACGGGCATTGCGGCATTGAATGCCGGTGGCGTCACGATTCATTCGATGTTTCAATTGCCGCTTGGAACCTTCTTGCCCGATCGCACGCCCTCCGGACAATTCGCCTCAGAGGCGAACATTTACACCCAGTTCACCCTTTCACGCAAGCATCCCATCAGTGCACTGAAAAAACAAGTGTTGCGCAGCCTCGACTTGCTCATCATTGATGAAGTGAGTATGCTCCGCGCCGATGTGCTCGATGCCATTGATTACCGTATGCGCAGTGTGCGTGGAAATTATGCAAAGGCTTTCGGCGGTGTGCAGGTACTCATGATTGGAGACTTGTTTCAGCTTCCACCGATTGTGAAGGATCACGAGTGGGGGCTGCTCAAGCGGTATTATCACAGTGCGCATTTCTTCGAAGCCAAAGCGCTGCAAACCGAGGGGTTCGTGTACATTGAACTAGACAAAATCTATCGTCAGTCGGATCAAGTGTTTATCGACCTGCTCAATCACTTACGCGAGAATCAGACGACAGCCGAGGATATTGCTTTGCTGAATAGTTATTATCGGCCGCAAATGGAGCAGGAGGAAGGCGTCATTACGCTTACCACACACAACTACAAGGCCGATGATATGAACATGGCGCAATTGCGTCGCTTGAAGGCGGCTTCATTCCACTTCACTGCAGAAATCGATGATGATTTTCCGGAGTCCATGTATCCGTTGCCACTCAAGCTCGAGTTGAAGGAGGGGGCGCAGGTCATGTTCGTGCGAAACGATAGCAATGGAGGACGGTTCTTCAACGGCATGCTCGCAACGGTTTGTGACTTGGACGAGAATAGCATCAAGGTCCGTGTGATCGATAGTGGTCTTGTGCTCGACGTGCCGCGCGAACAATGGGAGAATAAGAAGTACTCTGTCAGTGCCGCCACACGCGATTTGGATGAAGAGGTGGTTGGCACGTTCAGTCAGTACCCCATCAAGTTGGCTTGGGCGGTGACCGTGCATAAGAGTCAGGGACTCACTTTTGATAAAGCCGTTATTGATGTGGGGCAAGCTTTCGCCCCGGGGCAGGTGTATGTTGCGCTGTCACGTTTGCGTTCGCTGGATGGATTGATGCTAAAGACCCGCATTGATCCCGCGGTAATCAGCAATGATGCCTTGGTGGTGAGTTTTTCCAAAACGAAACATCCGATGGATCAGCTGCAGCAAATGTTGCAGGAGCGAAGAGTTCATTACATCCATGATTTGATAGCGACAACGTTTTTGTTTACAACACTGTTGCATGAGTTGGAGCAAATCATCAAGGAAGGCGATGACTCCTCGGAGTTTGAGGATAGCTCCATGAAGCCGTTGCTGCAGGTTTTGCGCGAGGCGGTTCGCACAGAGGAGGGCAACACGTATAAGTTCGTCCAGCAGCTGCAGTACCTTTTGCAACAAGGGGATCAGGAGGCGCTCGGTGAACGGTTGTCGAAGGGCAGTTCCTACTACGAAGCGTTTCTGGGGAAGCAGATTGCTGCTTTGCTGCTGCACATGCAGCAGATGCAATGGCGCACGGGAGTGAAGGCCTACATGACAACCTTGGGCGAGGTTGATCAGCTGCTGATGAAGAAATACGAGGACATTGAAAAGGCACAGATTATTATACAAGGACTGCTCAACAGGGCAAGTTTCATCGATGTATCGGTGATAGATCGCCGACGTGAGACATTGCGCAAGGGCTGGCTTGAGACGGCGCGTGAAGAAGCCAATGCGCAGCGTAAGTCGGCACCCGCTGTTGGAGTATCGTCGCGCAAGAGTGGAGTGAAAAAGCGCGGTGCTCGTCCCGATAAAAAAGATACCGTTGATCATACCATTGAGTTATTCCGATCGGGCAAAACCGTTGAAGAAATTGCAGCAGAGCGAACGCTCACCCTCGGTACAATTGAGGCGCATCTGACTAAGGCAATCGCAATCGGGAAACTGGAATTGCATGATTACGTCACCGGTGATGAGGTTGCCGTCATTGAGGCCGCCATCGCTGAACACGGTGCCACTGGTCTTAAGGCCGTTTTCGAGGCACTCGAAGAACGTTACACGTTCGGGAAAATCCGCGCAGTAGCAGCGAGCAAGAGAGTGGCGAATGACTAGTGACTAGTGACTAGTGACTAGTGACTAGTGACTAGTGACTAGTGACGAGTGGCGACTTGGGCTGAGCGTAGCCGAAGCCTTGCCGAATGTACGCACCCTCACCCCTCACCCCTAATCCCTGACAATTGTAAACTTCACGTTCTCATACGTTCCATTGTGTCCGACGTGTAAGTGATAGACACCGCAGGCAAATGGGCGCACATCAATGGTGGATGAAAAACTTCCCGTGTAAACACATTGGCCAACGCTATTGTAGATGGACACCTGCGCATTGCT
>CANHYZ010000283.1 GCA_947464885.1 Flavobacteriales bacterium | reverse complement strand
TTGTACAATGCGCAAGGCACCTACGACCGTTTTACGCTGGGCATTCCGAATACCTTTCAAACCATGCGCACCAACGAATTCATGCATTCACAATACGCGTTGGTACACATCAGGCATTCGTTTCTCGACTTACTCTATCAGCGCGGAAACTTCAAACCTCATCTGGTTATCGCACACAGCATGCTTTGGGGAGATTTCCGCCATCCGCAAAGTCACACGTTTAGCTTTCGCACTGCGCAAAAGGGATTCATGGAAAGCGGCATCCAAATCGACAACCTCCTCAGCTCCGGATTATCGGGATTCGGCGTTGGAGTTTACTACCGCTATGGTCACTATGCGATGCCTCTTTCCAAAGAAAATTGGGCCTTCAAAATCACCTCTAGCCTAAGCTTCTAAGACAAGCTCTGAATGATGTCGTGCTTTGTAATGATGTGATACTTGCCGGTGCTCAATTTTACCAGCACCGCAGGCACATCGCGACTAATCAACTTTGAAAGTGCTGTAATGGATTCCGATTCTTGTACGATAGGCAAAGCAGGGCCCATCACTGTTTCGATTTTACTGGTGATGTTGTTCGGATCTTCGACCATGGATTGATACAAGCGTGTTTCATCCACAAAACCGACAATGGCATCATCTTTCACAACCGGAATCTGAGAGATACCGAATTTCTTCATTTTCTCAGCGGCGTGACTTACCAGTTCACCGCTGCCAATCATCACCAGCGGCTTATCAAGATGACCTGCCACCAGATCGCGTGCTGTTTTCTTTTCGTCTTGCAAGAAACCACGGTCGCGCATCCATTCATCGTTGTACATCTTACCGAGGTAACGTGTTCCATGGTCATGGAAAATGACAACGACCACATCTCCTTTCTTGAAGCGATCTTTCATTTGCATTAGACCGGCCATCGCACTTCCGGCACTATTGCCGGCGAAAATGCCTTCTTCACGGGCGATGCGACGCGTCATAACCGCAGCGTCTTTATCCGTTACCTTTTCAAAATAATCGATAAGATCAAGGTTCACATTTTCCGGCACAAAATCTTCACCGATACCTTCGGTGATGTAGGGATAGATTTCATTCTTATCGAAAACACCCGTTTCCTTCAACTTCTTGAAGACCGAACCATAAGTATCAATTCCTAGAATCTGGATGTCCGGATTTTTTTCTTTGAGGTAACGCCCAACACCGCAGATGGTGCCACCCGTGCCAACACCCACAACCAGATGCGTGATTTTACCTTCTGTCTGTCTCCAAATTTCGGGGCCTGTGGTTTCATAATGCGCCTGAGCGTTGCTGGGATTATCGTACTGATTAGCCTTCCATGAATTAGGCACTTCATTGACCAATCGACTCGACACGCTGTAATAAGAACGTGGATCTTCCGGATCAACATTGGTGGGGCAAACAATCACCTCTGCACCGAATGCGCGCAGCGCGTCAAACTTCTCCTTAGATTGTTTATCCGTTGAGGTGAATATGCACTTGTATCCTTTGATCACCGATGCAATGGCAAGACCCATCCCGGTATTACCACTGGTTCCTTCAATGATAGTGCTACCCGGTTTCAGTGCTCCGCTGCGCTCAGCGTCTTCAATCATCTTCAGGGCCATGCGGTCCTTGATGCTGTTACCCGGATTTACCGATTCGATTTTCGCCAGCACCAGTGCCGGAATTTCATCCGTAATACGGTTAATCTTGACCAGCGGTGTATCACCGATGGTGCCCAGTATATTTTCGTGATAATTCATGTCTAACTTTTTGCAAATGTAATTGACCGTGTTTTCTAACTGAATCGGATGGCTTTGATGGGTGAAATACGCAGAACGTACATCGCGGGTACAATCATGGCCAATATGCAAATCAACAGTGTACTTGCATCCATCGCCAGCATCAGTGCCAAATCGAATTTGATGGGCACCCGATCCAGGTAATAGTTTTCCGGATCGAGCTTCACAATCGACCAGCGATGCTGAATGTAAGCCATGCCAATGCCCGTGATATTTCCCCACAACATGCCTTTACCAATAATCCACGCCGCATTTCGAATGAATATACGCATGACAGCACCATCGGGTATCCCCATCGACTTGAGAGTACCAATCATCTGTTGGCGCTCCAGGATAATGATGAGCAATGCCGACGTCATGTTCACCACCGATACAAAAATCATGAGCGCGATAATCACAATTACGTTGATGTCCAACATCTCAAGCCAGGTGAAAATATCGGCATTGCGTTCAGTGATTTTTTGCACTTGAAGAAACTGCGCAGTAACCGCTGACTGTATCAAATCCTGGGCTTCCCACAGTTGTTCGAAATCATCAATGAGCACTTCGTAACCACCAATGTATACCGAATCGCTGGCGATGGTCTCAACGCGCGGAACCAAGGAAAGAAGAGAGGAACTATCAGACAATGCGCTTTCCAAAAAAATCCTGGCCTCGCAAGGCTCCGTTTCCGCTTCATCGGTCACCTGCAACTGAATCGCTGTATCCGCGGCACAGCGCAGGATATGTGGTCCGGGGCCCTCCCAGGTGCTGTCGCTCCAGGCAAATCGATGTTCGCCCTCTCCACCGGATGCCAGCGCATAAACACTGAACACATTGGCCTCTGCCGTTGTGTCGACTGCGACCGACACACGCATCCCCCAGCCATAAAGACGTTGTACCGCAGCGAGATCAACAAAAACAAACTGCTTATCGAAATCCTCCAGACCTGTATCATAAATGCCCTTCACTAGGAAGTTTCGTTGACGCACATCGTCATTGCGATCAAAAAAAAGTAGCTTAGCCTTGTCACCAACGCGCAGTTTCATGCGCGAGGCGATGTACTTCGACAAAACGATACCCTGAACAGAATCACCCTTGGCGATGCATTCACCATCCACCAGTGCGCTTTTCAAAAACGTCCAGTCATAATCTTGATCCACTCCCTTGACAATTACGCCTTGGATGGATTCTTCCGATTCCATAATACCGGGTTTCGTGGCATAAACCTGAACTTGTCGAACACCCTGAACGGCCTGTAGACGCTTATACAAATCCTCATTGAAACGCAAGCGCTGCGAATCTCTTGAATACGTCTGTTCATTGCTGATGACTTGAAAATGCGAGCCGAAACCAATCACTTTATTGCGAATTTCCTGCTGAAATCCGCTGACAATCGCAATACTCAGCAGCATCATGCAAATACCCACCGCAATTCCAATTGTAGCAATACGCACTATCGGGCGAGAGATTCTCGTTTTATCATCCGAACGAAGAATGCGATTGGCTATGAATGAGGCGATATTCATTTCACACGATATTCACGTGGTAAGCGGTAAAAATAATGGCTACGGGGTCTTGAAAGCGGTCCGTCTTTGGGGAATTTCGCACATGATGAATATAAAATCCTTCTGTCTTCTGCTTTGCATGTACCTGCTTGTCGCATGTCATGGGCAGCCGCTTACAACCAATGATTCAGCGGCAATCCTTCCCATTACCGGCGCCGAACAAACGGACGCTTACGTGCCTTTGCTCCAAGGAAAACGCGTGGCCGTGGTTGCGAATCAGACAACCACCATCGGCACAACTCACCTGGTCGACTCGCTGATTGGAAGCGGAATAAGCGTCGTGAAGGTGTTTGCTCCTGAGCATGGATTTCGCGGCGATGCAGGAGCCGGAGAGCACATTGCCGATGGAAAAGACGCTAAAACCGGGCTTCCGCTCATCTCGCTCTATGGCAAAAACAAAAAACCAAGCCCACAAATGCTCGATAATGTCGATGTGATCGTGTTCGACATTCAGGATGTAGGAGCTCGCTTCTACACCTACATCTCAACGATGCATTATGTGATGGAAGCCGCAGCAGAGAAAGGCATCGACATTATAATTCTCGACCGTCCAAATCCGA
>CANHYZ010000282.1 GCA_947464885.1 Flavobacteriales bacterium | reverse complement strand
GATTGATTTTAGCATAAGGTTTTTTCAGTCCGGCACAAATCGTAAGGATCGATGTTGCGACAGCATGCTGCGCCTCTGTCGCGTCGCCTTCAATACACGCATAATTCAGCGCATGCTTGAACATCGCATCCACAGACACCCCGTTAATAGCAAGCAACTCGCTGCCACGCGTTATCTTATCTTCCCAGTCACCTTTGACGAAAAATCGCTCGCGACCATTCGATACACGCTCGATTTGCATCGGGAGGAAATAACCGCCATCGGCCATTTGCAGGTATTGCAGCTGACTGTAGTCAATCGACGTGTGAGAATCACGCAATGTATTGAGCAGATTGGCTACGATCAACGAGTAATCACGCAACGAGGTACGCTCATCCAGCGCATAGCCGCTGGCTTCATAGACCTTATTGAAATACGATTCCGTGGAGAAAGCAAATGGGTTGGGGTGACTTTGTATCAGTTCCTTTTTGAGGCCCTCCAAGTCAGCCTGTAAATCACTTTTGAAAAACAACGAATCGAGTCGCTGTTGCGCTGAACCGACACTCGAAAAACACCACACAAACAAGACGACGAACCACCTCATAGCACTACTCCTGATTACGCTTTTTTACCATGGTTAAGATAGTTGCCAAAGCCACCGTTTCGCCCGTTTCATCATAGACATCGACCAAAAACTTCACAATGCCCTTGGCAATGTCCTCCGGTGTGCGTTTCTCCTGATCCACTTTTTCCTTCACCGTAAATCGAACGCCAATGGTCATGCCCGGATATACAGGCTTGGTGAAACGTGCTTCCTCCAATCCGTAGTTGAGCAACACAGGACCCTTCTTCGGGTCAACAAACAAACCCGCTGCTTTGGAGAGAACGAAATACCCGTGCGCAACACGACGATCAAACACGGTACCTTCTAACGACGTCGCATCCATGTGCGCGTAAAAATTATCTCCACTCACATTCGCGAAATTCACGATATCCGCTTCCGAAACCGTGTGCTTGTGTGTGAATACGGTATGACCTATCTGGAGGTCTTCGAAATGTTGTCTGAATAAATGAGGGTTCGCCTCTTCTTGGTGTGCTCCGTATTGAAACACATTGGTGATGGCTGTCAGTGTTGTCGGCGAACCTTGAATGGCCGTGCGCTGCAGGTAATGCATCACGCCGCGCATACCGCCCATCTCTTCGCCGCCACCCGCACGACCCGGTCCACCGTGCACGAGCAACGGCATGGGTGAACCATGGCCCGTACTCTCCGGCGCACTTTCGCGATTCAACACGAGAATGCGGCCGTGATGCGAAGCACTACCAATCACAAAATCCTTTGCAATTCGATCATCATGAGTCGTAATGCTGCACACCAACGACCCCTTACCCATTTTGGTCAAGGCAATGGCATCGTCTAAATGATCATAGGGCATCAACGTTGTAATGGGACCGAAGGCCTCTACTTCATGTGTCGATGTATGGTTAAATGGATCTGAATTCAACAATAAAATGGGTGACATAAATGCACCGTGCTCAAAACTGGCATCGATGAGTTCCGCCTTGGAAGGATCACCGAAAACAATACTTGATTCTTTCTTCAGCAATTCTAGTTTCTCCAGCACATCGATACGTTGCGACATCGCGGCAAGTGATCCCATGCGCACGGATTCATTGCGCGGATTACCGACCACCGTTTTCCCGAAGGCCTTGCCCAAAGCAATCTGCACGTCCTCCACATATTCTTGAGGTACAATCACGCGGCGAATAGCGGTGCACTTTTGCCCGCACTTCACGGTGACTTCTTTGCGCACCTCTTTGATGAACAAGTCAAACTCCTCCGTTCCCGGCGCGGCATCTCTTCCCAAGACCGCGGCATTCAGCGAGTCGGCCTCCATGTTGAAGTGTACCGATTCATTAATGATTCGGGGATGCGACTTCAACATGCGTCCTGTTGATGCACTTCCGGTGAAGGTGACCACATCTTGCGACATCACATGATCGAGGATGCCCTCCGCGCTGCCGCAGATGAGCTGCAATGCACCTTCCGGAAGAATGCCGGATGCGATGATATCCCGAACCACAATCTCCGTGAGATAAGACGTAATTGTCGCGGGCTTAACAACAGCAGGCATACCGGCGAGCAAGTTCACAGCGATTTTCTCCAACATGCCCCAAATCGGGAAGTTGAAAGCATTGATGTGAATAGCAGCACCTTCGCGCGGCACCATGATGTGGTGGCCGATGAACGTGCCTTGTTTCGACAACTTGGCCATTTCACCATCCACATAAAAACTTTCATTCGGAAATTGACGGCGCAATGAAGCGTAAGCAAAGAGATTTCCGATTCCGCCGTCGACATCAATCCAACTGTCAATCTTTGTCGCTCCTGTGGCATAGCTCAATTCATAGTAAGATGCCTTGCGCTCATTGAGATACATAGCTAGGGCCTTGAGCATGCGACCACGTTCGTGAAACGTATACTTGCGCAATGCAGAGCCGCCAACGTTTCTGGCATAAGTGAGTACTTCACCAAAATCAATTCCCTGAGCCGTTGCGACACCCACCACCTCTCCATTCACTGCGTTGAACAGCTGCTTTTCCTTTCCTGAGCCGAACGTCCAAGCTCCGGCAACATAATTCTCAATACGCTTCATAACTGTGAAAATCTATGTGCGCGAAATTGCATCATAAACCTTCACTCGCCGTCAATTTTAGGCGCTGTTTACCAACATTTCGCACCTGTCAGTGCGCCTTCTTCCGGTCGCCCTTTTTACTGATGGTTCGATTGAATCCCGCCTCACGATTCTTACGACTATCCATATCGTCGCGAATCTCCGGCCTTGGTTTATGGGATTGACGCTGTTGCTTGCTCTGCTGCGTTCCGTTGCCTTTTGTGGTTTTCATGGTTGTTTAATTTGAACATAAAGGTTGTCGGAAAAGCGCCCGCAAACGATGAGTTGGCTCACCAAATGTTATGAGTATGGCCATCAGCTCTCAAATCTGTTAATCTTGCTTACATTTGAAACATCACATACTTCAATGCAATGAAATTCTTCCTCATGCTCTCGGTCCTGGTTTGCACGCTCCGTATGGATGCACAGGGCGACCGCGAATACATTTTCGAGCAGTTCAAAAAACTGGGCGGCGATTGGGAAGGATTCGTGGAATACACCGACGAAGAGGACAATACCACCAAGTTTTCTCTTCCGGCCAAATGCCAAACCACGTTTGATGGAACCCGCTGGGATTATGCCGTTCAATACGACCATGGTCAAGGCGACATTACCGGTGGAAAAGGAGAATGCACCGTGAATGAGGATGGCACGAAGATGAATTACGACGGCGTCATTTGGAACGTGGCTGCCTTGGAAGAGCATGGCGACACCATCGATATCGTTATGGAAACCGCGGGAAAAGAAAAGCGCAAACCAACCGATTTGCGCCGTACCATCACCATTACTTCAGCCTCATTTTACATCACCGAAGAGGTGCGTCAAGCTACTCCCGGTGCTAACTATATCGTGCGCAACAAGCATTCGTTTCGCAGACCTGCCAGAAGCAAAGACTGAGAAGTCTGTTTGTTGATGAATGTGCGCGCTAATGGTCGAATTTTGCGGACGTTAAACCGGCTAGGCCATCCTTTATGCTATCGAATATTTCCCGCTTTCTTATCCAACAATGGCAACTGCATCCGCTGCGCGCGATTTTGATTATCGCCCTCAGCGCTCGCTTGCTGGCCGTTTTCTTTGCCCCGGGATATATGATGCACGACGATCATTTCCTGACCATCGAACCGTCAGCGTCATGGGCCGACGGCAAGAACTTTAACCACTGGCTTCCCGGCATCGGCAACACCAACGAGCATCCAGAACCAATCAGCTTTTTCTACCTGGGTTTTTTGTATGTCTTCTTCTCCATCTTTAACGTTTTAG
>CANHYZ010000281.1 GCA_947464885.1 Flavobacteriales bacterium | reverse complement strand
TTGCTGTTGGCGACTTGCTTCGCTCTGTCTTCTTTTGTAGCAAGCGCCGCATGGGATATTTACAAAACCGGCTTGAGTGTGAATGGCGGTTATTACGACTGCCAGCTCGATGGTTTGTCTCCCAATTTCCAGCACTATTTTTTCGGCCGCTATTCCAGTGGCGGAACGATTGAGGTCAACTTCGCGGAAGTTTTGACCTTTAAAAACGGTGCGTCCAATGTGTGTACGGCGACGATGCGCTACCGTGTTTACAGAACGTGTGACACAGCTCCTGCTTTCAGTTCACTTTCTCTCGCGTTTTGCTGTAACTTCGGTGGAACGGATTGCAACGGTGGAGCTTGTGGCCCGGATGTTAATAATACGGGAGACCAGAAATGGCGCGGCGTACCGGGTTCAACCCTCAACCTGGTTACCGGTCTGACTGCCTCCGGTACATACATCATTGAAGTGTATTTTGAAGCTACAGGTGATGATGCGGGTGGCTGCACGAACACGAAATTCTCGAGCAATGGTGGTGCGAATTTCCGTGCCTATTTCGAATATGAAGTCAATGATCATTTCGGTGATGCCAACTTCGCAACTCCAACCTGGGGCGGTGATGCGGCCAATTTCACAGTTGCGAATAACTCGACTACTTCAGGTTTGACCGGTAGCGAGGCTAACCGCACCTCGACCCCAAAACTCAACGTTGCTTCCGGTTCCGGTTCACAATACATCAGCACGCAAATAGCTACTTGGGATGCCCAGCAGGAATGGTATTTCTGGGTGGGTCGCGATGGCGTAGGTGGCGCTCCTTCCGATTTGGACGCCAACAACCAGCAAGCGATTTATCTCTACACCAACGAATCCAATCTCGAATCGGGTACAGTAGATGGTTACCGCATTTTACTCGGTCAAACGGGAACTTCCTACATCCGCCTGCAGCGTATCGACAATGGAACCGCTACAACCGTATTTACGTCAAGCAACGGTATTCCAACAGCGCTTACCGACTACGGAATCGCGTTCAAGGTGGTTCGCTCTCAGCTCGGTGTGTGGACAATTTACACTTCCACACTTCCGACAAATTCAACCAACACGCAATCAACTCCAACACCCAACAGCTGCGTAGCGTCGCTCGCAACCGTCAATCAAGGTGGTGCTACCGATAACACGTACGCTCCTGCTGCCAACGGCTATTTTGGTTTTATGGCCATTCATGATAACACGGCTGAAGGCAGAGCAGCGGCGGAGTTTGATAGCTTCCGATTCCGCGCACTCGCGGCGGACACTTACTTGGTTTTCAATGGCGCTGCTACCGGACAGGTGGATGAGTCAGCGAACTTGGCAGGAAACTTTGCTATCGGCGTTGATATTGTCAACCCTTCAAGCACTGTCGCCACCTCCATTGATATCGTTCTTTATGGTGATGCCACCCGCGCAGGCGGAGGCCCGAACCCTTCAACAGCCTATGCGCCAAGCTATACGACGCAAACACTGACCTGGACCGCGGGTCAAAGCGCCACCAAATACATTTATATCGATCCGGCCAACAACGCATTGTGTGATGATATCGCTGAGTTGCTTTTCCGTTTGGAAAGCCCCAGTGGCGGCACAAACGCCTTTGTCGGAACCGCAGATACCTTGATCCTTACCTTGATTGACGATGATTCCGGTTATGAAAACCTGGTAGATCAGGATTTCAATGCAGGCTCACTCTCAGGTTGGAAAACGACAGGCACATCCTGGTCGGCCAACGCAACTTCACCGATTGAGGGAGCATACTCTGCTCGCCACAGCACACAAGCCGTTTCGGGACAATCATCACTGGCATATCCTATTGATGACGCGAATTTGTCGGGAATCACGACCTCTTGGAAATTCGAGGTTTCGTTTGCCAACGATGCCAGCGCGAACAATAACTTCCAAATTTTCCTGGCCGCAAATGACTCTAATTTGTACAGCGCGGGTGTAGATGGTTATGCAGTGGTTATTGACCAAAGCTCATTGCCCTCTGCGGGTACGGCGGATTATATTCGTTTGTATCGCATTACAGACGGAGCTTACGCTTCAACACCGATTATCAACTCAACAACTGATTGGGTGGACAACGTCAATGGCGGAACGCGTGTTGGCGTCCAAGTAATTTTGGATGAAGACGGAACATGGAGTCTCAGCGTCGACAACAACGGTGGCTTCGACAACTTGACCTCACTTGGCACTGGCACAGATGCTTCAGGCGGTGCCATTACTTTCCCTATTGTAAAGTACTTCGGTGTTCGATTTAAATACCTTGCTGCAGCATCGGATGTATTCCGATTCGATGACGTTTTGGTGGCACAATCCGGATGTAAGCGCCTGTGGTATAGCCGTGCAACCGGTAATTCCAACGGTGCAATCTGGTCACCAACTACCACCGGTGCAGCTCAGGCTGTCGTTTCAGGACGTTACGACCGCTTTGTGATTCAATCCGGAAACACCGTGACAGCAACCGGCACGTGGTTGCTCAACGACATTACCATCAGCTCAGGAGCTACCTTGGTGGGCGGCTCGGGTGAAATGCGTGTGCATGGAAACTGGATCAATGAAGGAACATTCACTGCAGGAACATCGACCGTTGTATTCAAAGGTCAGGCCGCTCAAACCATTGGATTTGCAGGCGCTGCCTCTCCAACAACGTTCAATAACCTGACCATCGATAATGATGGTTTCAGCGTGACACTCAGCCCGTCGGCGGTGTCTGTAACCGGGTTGGTTTCTTTGCAGGAAGGTACATTGCAAACAGCGCCCGGCGGCTTGACGCTGATTTCTACATCGACAGGTTCGGCTTCCATAGGCGAGATAAAGTCAGGTGCTTCAATTTCGGGCGATGTTGTCCTTCAACGCTACATCCCTTCAATCCCAAGCTCGCAGGGCTACTGGTTTAATTTGGGTTGCCCTATTCAGGGACAAACGATCGCCATGTGGAATGATGATATTGTGACCACCGGCTTCCCGGGATCGGACTTTCCATCGTACGGATTTAACAACATTCAATACTACAACGAAACAGTGTCAGGTTCCATGAACACAGGTTATACCGGTGTGACGAATGCGACGAATAGCATTGAGAACAATCGCGGCTATTACGTATGGTTGGCAGGCGCAGTGCAGAATTTGGATAATACCGGCGCCATTCAAACAGGGCAGGTTTCCATTCCGCTAAGCTATACCGTGACTTCACCGGGAGGTATTTTCGATTACGGCTGGAACCTCATTGCGAATCCATATCCTTCCGAAATCGACTGGAACCTCAGTTCAGCTTCGCTTTCCGGACCTAAAGTGTACTACGTGTTCGACTACCAAAGCAATAGCTATAAGTTCAGAAATGCGACTACAAATACCGGAACAGCTTCACGCTACATTGCCCATAGCCAAGGGTTCATGGTGAAGGTGAATGCAACGGGTCAGAATCTCGTTTGCCAGGAGACGCATAAGACCAATACAGGCGCTGCTTTCGAGCGTAGCGGTGATGTAGACAATTCATTTGTCGCCCTGCGTTTTTCGAAGGGAATGAATGCTGATGAAAGCATGTTGGTGTTTGAAAATTCAGCCAGTGCAGGATACGATGATTTTGACGTTGCTGATTTGCAGAGTCCCGTAGAGACTGCTGTTGAAATGACTTTGATGGCACAAGGCGCTCCGTTAGCGCAAGATGCCCGCCCATTCAACGGTGCAATCGAAATCCCGGTGATGCTTGAAATGCCGGAAGCCGGAACGTATACGTTCTCCGTGCTTGAAACTCAACACTTGCCGCTCGGCGCGTGTTTGATTGTCTATGATGTCGTAACAGGTGAATCAATGCAATTGACCACCGGCGCTATCATGTCGATTACGGTGAACGAGCCTTATTTCGGCGAACGTTTGGTGATTCGCAGCACGCCTGCTGTTGATGCGGTAGT
>CANHYZ010000280.1 GCA_947464885.1 Flavobacteriales bacterium | reverse complement strand
GATGAAAACTGAATAGTACCGTCTTTGGTAAAAAACTTCTGAGCCTGCATGCTCATGGATGCAACGAGCGCGAATCCGATGACAAAAAACTTTTTCATAGTAGTGAATTTATTTTGGGGTTACAACAACGCCTTGGTTCAATTGAACTTCTCCGAAGATGTCATTCAAAAAGCCGTTGCAAATGCCTTTGACTTCAATCATTGTGCCGCTTTGAACAGCAGGGGCAGTTGCGCCTGCCATGAGGGTAACGCTCACGGTGCTCATCTCTGTGTCAGTCTTCAAAACGATTTGCGTATTGCCGGAAGCATCGGTAGACGTTGTTTCCACTTCGCCCGAGATTTGAATGACCTTGTCTTTGTACTTGGCCCATGTTGCCGCTTCATCCGTTGCGAATTCGGTGAACAGCTGACTGGAAGTTACCGTTGCAAACGGCTTTTCATCGTCTGCGGTGCGGTGTGGTTTATTCCATAAGTAGGCTCCGATTCCGGCGGCAATCAGCGCCATTAAAAAAAGAGCAATGATAATTTTCTTCATAATTTATTCTTGATATCCGTTTTGTTGCCAAAGGGTGAACCCTTGTATGTCGCATGTATTCAGCCCGGCTGAAGGTGGCATTTGAGCGCCTGAGGAACAACTGTTGCCTTCAACTACGCGACAAACGATTTCTTCTTTTAAGGTGTTGACGTCTTGAAAACTACTGAGGTTGGGAAATTCGCCTGCGCCGTGACAACTCACGCAGTTGTTGTTTAAAATAGGGGCTAGACGAGCAGTGTACGTTGAGGTTGTGTCTGTGCAACTTACCGGCGTACTGTACAGATAGGCTTCGTTGTCGTAGTAGCACGAGTGAAAACTAACTAGAGTAACAAAAAGCAAAAGTGTAGTGGTTGCTGTGGTTCTCATCGTGTTTAATTATTGGGCATGCCTGCATCAATCCAAAGCTGGAATTGCTGTTTGTAGCAATCTGGGAGACCGGTCGTGTTGGGAGGCATTATCGGTGTACCGCCTGTTCCATGCAAGGCATTCATGAAATCCGCATTCTCAACCATATTGACCAGTTGACTGTGCGTGCCCAAAGCGAAGCCGCCACTTGGATTGTTACCTCCATGACAGCCATCGCAAAACAGATCGATAATGGGGGCGAGATTTTGGCTGTAGGAGAATGAGGTAGGATCACAGTCTTCCTGACAGCTGTTGTTTTGAGCGCCTTGATTAATCCATTGGGCAATCTCATTTATTTGATCTTGTGTGAGCTGCGGCGAACCTGCCGGTGGCATGGGGTCATTTTCATCCATAATGCCTTTATCCCATAAGTCGGAGCTATTTAAATCATTGGGCTCCACCTGTTGCATGATGTGTGCATAATCCGTTAGCATAACACCATCTTCCGCAGTAATGGCATCGTGACATTCGGGCACGGCACACATGGAGTTCAAAAGGGGTTGAATGGTGTTTACAAAGTAAGTAGTGTCGGGGCTGCAGGGATCCGGGTTCTCGATGATAAGGGTGTCTGTTCCGCCATTACCGCCTCCATTCCCCCCGTTGTCGTCTATTATTTCGGGATGATGCTTACACGCTTCAAATGCAAAGCCTATGCAAAGCGTTGAGGCAAGTATGATGATGTGTCGGCGCATATTATTGAGTCCGCGAAGTTAACGTTATTGTGTAGGCAATATTATTGACGCAAGTCAATTTTTTAACGATTGTGCCTTCAATTTTAGTGGGTTTGATCCCATGCCTTGCGGCGAATATTACCCTTCGGAAAATCCTGAAACTCTATGGGTTTTACTATCTATTGAGGAACCGAGAACCCGAACTTGCCTTTGCAATTCGTGAGCTCCAAGGTGTTTTCCGGATTCCCCACTTCGTACAAGATAATGGAGAAGGAGGCTTCTACTTGTCGATTCAAACCCGAGCCATCGTTGCTGTTGTAGGACTCATTGCCGACTAAAGAAAGCGTAGCATTTTGTTCAGGGTTCACTGAGGTGTAATGCTTGCCGTTGTAGGAATAGTCGATGAAGATTTTCTCGTAGTTAAGTTCACCGGTTTCCCACGTCGTCTGAATTGCAGGGGCGACGATGATTGCCCCGCTGTTGTCCGAATTTTCAGATTCCCAAACGTCAGTGTCCTCATTCCATGAAATTTCATAGAATCCGTCCAGATTGATTTCGTCGTTGTGGAAATGGAGACGAATGAACGTCAAGTCGTCCAGCGTTAAGTTAATCTCACTTGATAGGGAAGTATTCGATCCGAAAGAGTTTCCCCATTCCCATGACTCCGCTCTTAAGCCACCCGGCTGTGGTAGCGGAAAATAAAGATGGAGATGTTCGGAATCATTGCCGTTTTCTTCAAGGCGAAAACGAAATGGTGCTGACAACTTGTGGTGACCTCCGGCATAAACCGTTTGCGTGATTTTATACTCGGGGGTTTCGTTTTCTTCATCGTAATCAAAGTCAGCCTCCACGAGGTTAATGCCTTGGATTAACGTGATTGGAAAAATATCTTCCTCAGAGCCGTTAACGTGGTAATGGATGTTTTGAAGGTCATCGTCTCCGCCAGGGTAAATCAGCGCGAAACTGCACGTTGTAAAGCCGGAATCACTCGAAGCCGATGCAAAGGAACGTAAGCCCGGGTCGAGAATGGTTGAATTCGCGCTGTTGGCAAAACTCATATCCTCTCTGTCGTTGATCGTCAGTTTGAAAACAGGTTCACATTCCAAACAATTGGATTGCATAAGACTGCTGGTCCATTCTAATACGCCGTATTTATTGCGCTCGAGATTGGTCGTCTGAATAAGTCCATCTTCCCCTGCCGCCAAGGTAAAAGGTTGACCGGCACGAAGGCCGCTAATAGTGAAGATTGGCGCGCCCTGAATAGGATCCGCATAGTCCTCATGGTCACATGAAGCCAACAGCATTAGGGCGGCTAAAAAAAGGAGATAGTTCTTCATGGTATAAGTTTCAGGCGGAAGTAAACGGATAGCATGGAGTTGCGATCAAATTCATTTCCGAAATAATCGTTTTTAGTGACATCGGTAAGGCCGTGCTCATAGCAGGCACCGATGGATTTGTTTTTGCCCAGGGCATATTCATAGCTTAGGCGAAGGCTATGACGAACTGGCGTAAATCCAGCGACATAACCTTTTGCCGACACACGGGTTTCTTGGAGTGATTCATAGGTCGAGGCCATGCCGGTTTCAATATGATTGTCGGCCGTTAATAGGTAACGCGTCGACCAGCCCAATCCAACACTATGGTTGGCGGTCAGCTTGACCATGGCACCTACTCCGGCACCTGTTTCATAGAATCGATCGGTATAGTAGCGATAAGTTGTGGATGAATATCCTTGACCATACGTTACCTGTTCTACCACGTAAGGATCGGCAACACCACTAACCGTGTTGAACTGCGCTAGGAATTGACCGCTTACCTTTTTGCTGAAGGCATACTCAAATCCCAATGCTGCCGAGGCGTCTGTTTTGAATGGGCGTGATTGGAAGCCATGGTCAGCCCATGCCTTCACACCAACCAAGGCAAACAAATTCCAGGCGCGGTAAGGAGCTTCGATGGTGGGATGATTGTGGCGCAGATGGCGTTCGCCCGATAAAGCGGACAAAGGCAAGTAAGCAATGGCGGTGGCGTTGGATCTTTCAGCGAAAGCCTGATATACCTGAGGCTCTATGCCGGATTGTTGATTATTGTCAACGATTTGAGTTGTCGTAGTTGATGCCGTTGGTGAAAGGACGTCCGGTTGTGAAGCTCGCTCCTTGTTCCTAGGTGTTGGCCATACTTTGCCTTTGGAATGCGACAGCTGACCGGGCAATTCGACGCCACTACTCATCGAATCACCCAAATCAGTTGTCCTGCTAGACAGGTCCTGCGTTGCCTCTAAAGATTCAACAGCGGGACTTGTTCTATGCTCTTTGCT
>CANHYZ010000279.1 GCA_947464885.1 Flavobacteriales bacterium | reverse complement strand
GGTTTTGAATTGGCAATCGCTCCAACCAAAAACAGCGATCGCCTGGAGTGGTTTATTGAGAAGGCTGTCGAAATCGGTGTGGGAACCATTTCGCTCATCCATTGCGAGCATTCCGAACGTCCCCGCATAAACGCAGAACGTTTGCAACGCATTGCGATTTCAGCATTGAAACAATCAGGAAGAACGTGGCTCCCGTTGATTAGCGAATTACAGCCATTTGAGCAGTGGGTGAAGTCATGTTCCGCAGAATTAAAGGGTATTGCTCATTGCATCGATGGCGCGGATAAAATTTTGCTTCGCGATTTCATCCTTCCTGCCAAGTCGGCGGCAATTGCCATTGGTCCAGAAGGTGATTTTTCACCCGCAGAAGTGCGCTTAGCTGCTGAGGCAGGCTTTAGCGCGGTGAGTTTGGGAGAGGCCCGTCTGCGCACGGAGACGGCTGCGCTGGCTGCAGTTCATACATACAACTTATTGAATCAATAAAAAAACCAGATGGGCTTGAAGCGTTTTATCCTGACATCACTCGTCGTCTTTTCGATGGGAGTGGCAGCTGAAGTCATTTCTCAGACGCACACGATTATTCCTGAACCACGGGATTTCAGCGTCGGGTCATCGCCATTTGAATTGAATGAACAGACCGTCATAGCAGCCAATCGGTTTGCCATGGAAGAAGCCGGTCAATTTGCTTCATGGCTCAGCAAGGCCTGTGGTAAACAGTTTCAGGTGGTCGATTTGGATGCGCTTCCGGCTGAAAACTTTATCGTGTTTAGTTGCACCAAGCGTGTGCAAGATCTCACGCCGGAGCGACTCAAGGTCATGCCTGATTCCATGGCTAAACGGGTGTTGGAGTCGGATAAAAGTGCCTACAAGTTGAATGTCAGCAAACGAGGCGTGCTGCTCAATGCCGAATACAACGAGGGTGTTTTTTACGCCATGCAGTCGTTGCGTCAGTTATTCCCGTCAGCGGCGGAGAGCGGCGGTTTGCAATTGCCCTTTGTGATGAAAGGAATGTTGATCAACGATAGAGCGCGTTTTCCGCATCGTGGATTACTGCTCGATTGTTGTCGGCATTTCATGAGTGTAGATTTCATTAAGTCTTACATCGACCTGCTGGCCTACTATAAAATGAACGTACTGCACTGGCACCTCACCGAAGACCAAGGCTGGCGCATTCAAATCGATAAGTATCCGATGCTCACGGAAGTTGGTGCCTGGCGCACGGAGAAGGACGGGTCACGCTATGGAGGGTTTTATTCAAAAGAACAAATCAGAGACGTAGTTGAATATGCGTCAAAACGTTATGTGACCATCATTCCGGAGATTGAATTGCCCGGACACTCCACAGCGGCTATCGCGGCATATCCGGCGTTAAGTTGCACGGGGGAAACCATCGCCGTTGAGAATGAATGGGGCGTATTCAAGGATATTTATTGCGCAGGAAATGAGTACACGTTCGAGTTTTTAGAGAATGTGTTGTCCGAAGTGTGCGAATTGTTTCCGGGCAAATACATCCACATCGGTGGTGATGAAGCACCCAAGTTTCGCTGGGAACATTGCGAGCGTTGCCAGAAGCGACTGAAGGAAAAGGGGCTAAAGAATGAGGCTGAGCTTCAGACGTATTTCATTGAGCGCATTGCTGCCTTTCTAGCCACTAAAGGCAAGCGCATCATTGGCTGGGATGAAATTCTGGAAGGAGGTATTCCTGCCGATGCTGCAATTCAAAGTTGGCGCGGAATGGAAGGTGGTAAAGCTGCCGCGATGGAGCATCACGCCGTCGTTATGTCGCCGACGAGTCATTGCTATTTCGATTATGGCTTGGCGTCTACCGATCTGCAAAAGGTCTATCTCTTTGATCCCATTCCCGAGGGATTATCCGCCGCGGATGCCGGTTGGATAAAGGGCGGAGAATGCAACATGTGGACAGAACATGCGCCACAGGAAAAGGTCGACGCGAAGGTGTTTCCGCGATTGCTTGCGTTATCTGAGGTGCTTTGGACCTATCCTGAGCAGCGGAATTATGACGCCTTTTATGCACGTGTGACCGATCACCTCCCGCGTTTGCGTGCGCAGGATGTGCAGTTCGGTTTTCCGCGAATACCGGTGGAGCCAAGCATTACACCCGCCCCGTTCGGTGCCATGCAAGTAGAATTGGTGAGCCTGCTACCCAATACCATTATTCGCTACCAACTGAGCGAGACCGCTGCGAAAGCTGCTGCCAATGATTTTCGAGCGTATGAAAAACCACTGCTTTTGAAGGAGCCTGCCACGCTCACAGTGGAGGCCGTATTCATGGATATGCCTTATGCTGATCCATTGCAATGGAGTTTCGAGCCACACGCAGGATTTAACCAGCCGCTGGAATTAACGTATGAGCCGTCGCCTTACTACACGGGAGGGGGGAAGAAGGCACTGGCAGATGGAAGAGTTGGGTCGTCCAATTTTCGCGATGGTGTTTGGCAGGCCGTTCAGGGCAAGAACATGGAGGCCGTCGTGGATTTGGGAGAAGTAAAGCGTATCGATGAACTCGAAACCCATTGGTTTATGTATGGCAACGCTTGGATTTTTCTTCCCGCTCAGGTAGAATATTCGCTCAGTGACGATGGCGTGCAATGGAAAAGTGTCGGCGTTGTTTCAACCAAGACGGAGGAGCAAACACCGGGAGAGTTTTATGAAGCCTTTCGGTTGAAAAGGGTAGGGAAATCAGCGCGTTTCGTTAAAATGACTGCACTGAATCACGGCCCATGTCCTTCGTGGCATGACGCCCCCGGTGAACCGAGTTGGTTGTTTTGTGATGAGCTAATCGTGCGAACGCAAGATTAGAGGTGCATGAACTCTTTCTTAGCCTTCAGCTGATCTTCGGTTTCGCGGTGGTTGGGATCGTCAACACAGCAGTCAACCGGACAAACGGCGGCACACTGCGGTTCATCATGGAAACCCACGCACTCCGTGCACTTGTCTGATACGATGTAGTAAACGTCCATGCTAACTGGCGACTGATTGGAGTCGGCGTCGATTTCAGCTGGTTGTCCTAGGGGCGTGAAAATGCCGCGCAACCCGGTGCCCTCAGAATACTTCCACTCGGCTCCACCTTCGTAGATAGCGTTGTTGGGACATTCCGGTTCACATGCACCGCAGTTGATGCATTCGTCAGTAATCATGATAGCCATGGCGGTTCCTTTCTAATTTTGGGGCACAAAAATAATCGCTCCAACCACAGTATGCATCAAACTCTCGAATATCGCATTGGCGCCTTGGCTCAATGGGGCAAAGTCATGGAACTTCTATCGACAGCTGATGCATGGCCGGGCTACGAGTCTGGACTATCTCAAGAGGAATTCGATTCCCTGAGGCAGTTGATCGTCGGCCACGTGCATTACAACGGTTGGTTTACCGAAAACAACATTCGCAAGGCTTTGTTCGCGTGGAGTGAGCTGCTCACCGAAGCTTCGTTGCGAAATTGGTTGAAGGACTATGATTTGAAACCTCCGGTTGCCATGCGTAAGGTTGGAATTATTTGCGCCGGTAATATTCCGCTGGTGGGGTTACACGACGTGCTATGTGTGCTCATATCGGGGCATCAGGCTGTTGTCAAGCCCGCGTCGGATGATAATCGCCTGATGCCGGCACTGGCGCAAATCCTTTATCGATTTGACGAATCAGCACAATCGCAGATTGTATTTGCCGATGGATTGATGAAGGGAATGGACGCCATGATCGCCACGGGCAGCAACAACTCCTCGCGTTATTTCGAGCAGTATTTCGGTCATTTACCGCACATCATTCGCAAGAGTCGCACAAGCGTGGCCATCCTCCTCGGTGATGAGTCGGATGAGGATTTGAAGCTTCTGGGTACGGATATTTTCAGCTACTTCGGCTTAGGATGCCGCAATGTTTCCAAAATGTATGTCCCCCGCAATTTTAATCTGGATC
>CANHYZ010000278.1 GCA_947464885.1 Flavobacteriales bacterium | reverse complement strand
CATTGGTGTGTCCACCCGGAGCGGGAATCACAATGGGCTGTGATGTCTGACCACCGTCGATCTTTACGCGCGGCGGATGGTTCAAATCGAAGTCCCATGTCGCCAGTGGCGTGCCTTCTGCTTTCTCGCCCTTATAACTTGCCCACGTAATCAAGGTGTCGGTCCAGGTAAACGTGTGGGTCGTCACGCTGCGCAAGTCTTCTGCCTCAATTTCGCGTTCACGCGTTCGCTCAGCGAAGAAGCCCCCAAACGAAACCGGCTGCACCGAGAATGTCGTAGGTGCAGTGCTGGCAGAATCGCCCCACTTGGCGAATTCAATATCGACCTCGCTGTTTCCGTCAGAGAAGAATGTACTGTCATCCCAAGTGAATAAACCGAAAACAACATTCTCCGAGAAGTTCATCGGATCGGCCTGAATGGTCCACGTATAGGTGCCATACCCCAAATTGTCGCGTCCAACGACTTCTGATGAATACCACACCCCGTCGTGCTCAGCAATGGTGAGGTGCAGCCAACCGTTTTCATCAACCCATACATCGTCGTATAGGCGCGAGAACATATTCGGTCCGGGACCCATAGGCTCCAATCCCCATTTTACGTCCCATTTGCGGCCTGCAAAGGTGACCTCATCACCAACGCGACCCAGCACATCTTCAGGATTCGATTGCTTACAGCCCAATCCCAGCAGTATGAGCACGATAGAAATATAATAGTGGATTTTCATTATGGTACGTATTGTATGGTGGATACCTGATCGCCGATGATAATGTCGAAAGCACCGGCTTCCGTTACGTTTTTCAACTCCTTGTTGATGAACGCAAGGTCGGAAGCTGTCAACGTGAATGAATAGCTCGCTGTTGTTCCCGCCTTAATGAGCTGCTTGTCAAACTTGCGCAACTTCTTTACCAACGGTGTGATCGACGCTACGTGATCACGTGTGAACAATAACACGGTTTCAAGCGCATCCATTGCGCTAGTGTTTGTTACGGTTACATTCACTGTGATGCTGCCATTTCCTTTCAGCTCAGTGGCTGAGAGTTTTGGAGCACCGTAAGTTAGTTTAGCATAGGATAATCCAAAGCCAAAAGGCCATTCCGGCGCATAGGCCGTGTTGCCGAACTTCGGATCAAGTGTCTCACTGAATTTATGATCGTAGGTAAGCAACGATTGCTCGTGCGCCGGGTAGGTAAATGGTAGCTTGCCCGATGGGTTTACATCGCCCACGAGTATGCGTGCCAAGGCATCACTTCCGAGGTCGCCCGGCTGATAGGCCATGACAACTGCATTGCAAAGAGGTACGATGTCGTGGATGATGCGCGGACGATTTTCAACCAAAACCAACACAATCGGTTTTCCTGTTTTGCTCAGTCGCTTTACCAACTCACGCTGGGCATCGGGCATTCGCAGGTCTTCAATATCGCCTGGCTTTTCTGTAGAGGGCAACTCACTAAGACATACAACGATCACATCACTTGTGCTTGCCTTGGCAACAGCTTCGTCGACATTGGATAGACTGTCGAGTGTAGAGCCTTCAGAAAACGTAACATTCGAATTGAGCACTTGCAGCGCTTCAAAAATCGTGTGGCGTGAATTGTCTTCGTATTTACTATCCGTTCCTTGCCAGGTGCGTGTCCACGCGCCATTGATGAGCGTGAGTGAATTGCCGGCTGGCCCACATACGAGTACTTTCGGGGTTTTGCTTAATGGAAGAACACCGTCATTTTTCAGCAACGTGATGCTCTCCTCAGCCGCTTCGCGCGCTGCTTGCTGATGCTTGGCTGAAGCAAAGTCAGGGAAGTCTTTCAGGGCAGGTGGCATGGCATTGTTGAACAATCCCAAATCACGCTTCATTACCAAAATGCGGCGCACCGACTCATTTAGACGCGCCTCCGTGATTTTACCTTCTTTAACCAACTCAATAAGATCTTTGGCGAATTCATAATCGTTGGGTACCATGCACATGTCGATTCCGGCGTCAACAGCAGCCTTAACAGACTCCTTATTGTTGGCAGTGACTTTGTGAATTTGATGCAGCTTCATCACATCTTCCCAGTCGGTTACCGCCATGCCTTCGAAGCCCATTTCATTGCGGAGGAGTTGAGTGAGGATGGCAGGATTGGCATGCACCGGAATACCGTTGATTTCACCGCTATTGATCATCACGCTCATCGCGCCTTCGTTGATGGCGGCCTGAAATGACGGCATGTAAATCTGGCGCAGTTCAATGTCGCTGATGATCGCCGGCGTGCGGTCTTTGCCTGTGCGTGCGCCGCTGTACCCCAAGAAGTGCTTCATGCACGCCGCAACATGCGTGGCGTCGGGTGAAGTACTGTTGCCCTGATAACCTGCGACACAAGCGCGTCCCATGGTGGCGCATACCAGCGGATCTTCGCCATAAGTCTCGAAGAAGCGCGACCAATTAGGATTGCGCCCTACATCAAGCACAGGAGAGAAGTTCCATGGAATACCTGCTGCACGCGTTTCATAAGCTGTGATTGCTGCTGCCTTTTTAACCAATTCGGGATTGAAGGTCGCTGCTTGTCCCAGTTGTTGTGGGAACAACGTTCCACCCATCATGTAGTTCGCCCCGTGAATCGCATCGATACCATATAGAATCGGGATTTTTAGTCGGCCTTGCGTAGTCGCTACACGTTGAATCTCACTAATAATGGTATGCCATTGCGTCAGCGGGTAAGCGTGGCCACCGCAATTAAGCACCGAACCCACATGCCATTTGGTGATGGCCTCTTGCAACTTGGGAGCTTCAATGTGATGCGGTTCAACTAGCTTATAAATGCCGCCTTCACAAACTACGTCAAGGTTAATCTGGGTCATTTGACCAACCTTTTCCTCAATAGTCATTTGAGCGATAAGCGCTTCAATGTCGACGGTCACCGGAACTGCCGGAGTAGTTTTTTTGGATGGCTTTTGAGCGCTGCAGCTCAGGGTGAGAAGAAGTATAAGAATCGAAATAGACTGCTTCATACGTTCAATGTGACTTGGTTATCGTGTCGTGTTTTTGAAAAGGATGCGTCCCCATAGCGATGGGGTGGTATGGAACCCTTCTTTGTCTGCGGAGTTCCAGCGTGATTGAGTGTGACGAACGCTTTCTTTATCGGCAATGTCTAGGGCGATCTCCAGCGCATAATCACCGCCTTCCATCCAAGGCTCAGTTCCCAGTTCTTTCCATGGGATTTTGCATTCAAACGAATAGATGATATCACTTACGCGCGTCGTTTTTATTTCAGCGTTGACCGTTTGCGAGCGGGTCCAATCCCAAACTTGTGGATTGGAACTCATCCGAATGCCGATATGACGGTCGTCTGCGTAAAATATGGAGCGCTTGGGGTTGAGTCCACTGCGTGTGCTGAATGCAATTTCCACAGCGTCACCATTCCAGATGTCTTTGCCTTCGCGCGTATTTACGAGTGGGGAGTCTTCATGAACGACCCCGCCAATCATGAGGTATTTTGAGTTACTGCCGACAAACAGCTTTCCGCCTTCAACTTCGAAAAGTGTGAGCGCTGAATCTTGCACATTGATAACGCCATCAAAAGTGAAGTTGTCGATGGTCTGCAATGTGGCCTGCATCCGCCCGCGTGATTTGAAAGGCTCAATGCGAATGTTGTCCATCGATACAGTGCCGGAAGATTCAAACTGCATGATGACTTGTTTGATTGATGAGACATCAACATCACGTGCTTCGAACGGAAAGTTCTCCAACGGAACACGCACTGTTGTCCATTGGTCGGTGATGACTTTTCCGTCAATCATCGATGGCGAGAATCCAGTCCAAGCTTGAGCACCATTGAAGTCTTCAAAGCCAATAGCCCAAGGCAAACCTTTCATGGGGCCCGTAAGTGAGCGCACATCGAAGGCGATGGCGGCTGAATTCCCTATTTGAGAGAAGTCTTTACCCGACCATCCGGCCCAACCGAT
>CANHYZ010000277.1 GCA_947464885.1 Flavobacteriales bacterium | reverse complement strand
CCTCCGGGTCAATCACGTTCGTGCTGTCGAGACGACCCCCAAGACCGGTCTCAATCACGGCAATCTCAACGCCTTCACGTTTGAAATACCAAAAGCACATGGCTACCGTGATTTCAAAAAACGATGGCTGAATGGATTGCCACGCTTCGTGATACTCATTCACAAATTCGACTACCGCATCTTCCGGCATCATCACGCCATTGATGCGGAGGCGTTCACGAAAATCCTTGAGATGAGGTGATGTGTAAAGTCCTGTTTTGTATCCGGCCAGTTGCAAAGCAGCAGCAATCATGTGTGATGTGCTTCCCTTGCCGTTTGTACCCGCAATGTGCACGGTTTTCAATCCCACCTGCGGATTGCCCACAAGCTCGAGCAGCGCCCATGTATTGTCCAACCCCGGCTTATAAGCCGCCGGCCCTACGCGATGAAACATCGGAAGTTGAGAATAGAGGTATTCGAGGGTTTGGGGGTAGTTCACGCCGCAAGAATAGCAAAGAACAAGTCACGCATGGATGTGCTGCATTATGTGGTTCTCCCTTTGCGTGCTTTGCGTGTATTTCCCTTTACGTGCTTTGCGTGAACTAATCTCTAGCTAAGCCACGTGCGCTCAAGAAAAGCAGATGCCTAGTGCAACTTAAACGTAATCTTAATCGTCCCCTTCTGCTCATTGCCTGCGGCACTGCTGTTGAACTTCGCTTTGCGCGCAGCATCTTCCGCCATTTTGAAAAGGGTTCCGCTGGAGGTGTTCGACTTCGCAGCGTTAGCAATCGCCTTGGTGACGTTTCCGTTTTTATCGACCCAGATGTCAACGGTTACGGTTCCTTCATCGGGTGCGTTTCCTTGCACTTTCGGGTTGTTCAATATCTGACGTCCGGAGAGCGACCAGTTGGGGCCTGAGCCGCCGCCTGTGCCGGTTCCTACGCCGGTTCCATTTCCGCCACCACTGCCACCGCCCGTTCCGGCGCTGCCGCCACCACCGAGCACACCGCGACCATCAATGCTTCCGTTGGGGTCGCCTTGTTGACCTGAGCCTGTCGTATTTCCGCTGCCGCCTTTGATATTGTTAAACGCGTTGTTGAGGTTGTTTGAAACCTGTTGTTGCTGCGTTTGCTGCTGTTGTGTATTGTCTTTGCGAACTTGCGTGTCCGTCTTGCGATTTTCCGATTGCTTCTTATCGCTGATGGTTGGGGCTTCTTCAGAAGCGTCATCGGTGATGGCGTTCGTCTCCTCTATTGCCTCCGGTTTAGGCTCTTCCATCACAGGCTCGGGCATGGGAACATAGCCCTGTCCGTCGACCATCGTTCCGATGCCGGCCGCGTCGAGCGACATCATTCCGGTATAGCCTAAACCGCCATTACCTCCGCCACCACCGTTGCCGCATTTCAAAAGAAATAACAGACCTACGATAGTGAGGTGAAACAACAAGGTGCCTGTAAAGGACCACCTGCGATCGGTTTCTGCAAGATTTGCCATGTGTTACTCTTCCTTCGGCTTGGTCGCAATGAACGGATTCCAGCCGTTTTGCTTCAGTACAGCGAACAACTCAATTGTTTCACCCGTTGGTACGTCGCGGTCAATATTTAACACAACTTTCTTATCGGCCGAGTTACTTAAAATCGCCTGAAGCTTCAGCTCCACGTCATCTTTGGCTACTTCTGTGTTGTTCACCAAATAGCGCAAATCCGAAGTAATCGTAACCGTAACGGTCGACTGTGTTGGTGTGCCCGTTGAGGTCTTCGGCAAGTTTACCTGCTCTCCATTCACCGCCAGCGTACTGGCTATGATGAAGAAGATGAGGAGCATGAAGATGATGTCGGACAGTGCCGACATCGCAGGCTCCACATGTACTTTATTTCTTCTTCCGAAATCCATGGGTTAGTGCGTTGGTTGTTCGAGAATATCCATGAACTCCACTGCGTTCGCTTCCATCTTATTCACCACTTTGTTGATGCGCGTCACCAGCGTGTTGTAGCCCACATAGGCAATCATGAATACGATCAGACCTACCGCTGATGAAATCATCTTCAGGTACAAACCTTCGGAAACGGTGCCGATTTGCAGACTGCCCGCTTCTGCGATATCGCGGAAGATGACAATTACACCGAATACGGTACCCAAGAATCCGAATACCGGAGCGATACCGGCGATAGTTGCGAGAATCGCCACATTGCGATCGAGCTTAGCCGTCTCCAGTTTACCCACGTTTTCGATAGCCTTCTTGATGTCTTCCATCGGTTTGCCGATGCGACTAATTCCCTTCTCAATCATGCGCGCCACAGGGGTTTGAGAGGTGCCACACAAGTTGCGCGCACTGTCAAGTTTACCCTGACTAACATACTCTTTAATTTTCTCCATGAAGTTGGCTTCTTCCTTATCGGCACGGCCAACAGTAAGTGTGCGCTCGATGATCACATAAACCGCAATCACACTCATGATGAGCTGCGGCACATAGATGTACCAACCCTTCATGAGCTGATCCATTACGCTGAAGTTGCCCACCGGTGCGCCAACGGTTGGTGGAGTAATACCTACGCCATCCTGAATGGCGCCTGTAATCGATTCCTGGAGAAAAAAGAGAATGTCCATGTGTTTGTTTGCGGATAAAATGTGTCTGCTACCTCTTGCCGGGTAGTCAACGCGAAAATTGCCATGGAATTGCCGACGCTTGCCGAGCGAAATGAAAACTTATTTAGTGGGGGGTGTTGATAGCCTTGTGAGGATTGTAGGGGTGAGGATTGTAGGATTATAGGGGGTGCAGAACACTCATTCTCTTTCTCATTCTCTTTGTGTTTCTGATTCTCTTTCTGGAATTTTTAGAATGAGAAACAGAAAGAGAATGAGAGGGGGAGCGTAGGGGGGACTGGGTACTGAGGACTGAGTACGTTTGGCGGCCGTTCTCATTCTGATTCTGATTCTCTTTCTGGAATTTTTCAGAATGAGAAACAGAAAGAGAATGAGAGGGGGAGCGACTCCCTATAATCCTACAATCCTATCCCCCTATAATCCTTAGATGATATACGCCACACACCCCGCCAAATACCCCAGAAGCGCCCACGGCGCAATGTTGCGCAAGTACCAGGTGAAACTGATTTTCTCGATACCCATCACCGCAACGCCTGCGGCACTTCCAATAATGAGTATGCTACCGCCTGTGCCTGCTGTGTAAGCGAGAAAATGCCAGAAGGTGCCGTCTTGCACAAACAGATCAGCCCATGCATCGCCTGCAATCGCCGGGGATACTTCATACATACCCATCGATGCCGCAACAAGTGGCACGTTATCGATGATGGCCGACAATAAACCGATGGCTATATTGATGGCATAAACGTTTCCTAATGTGTCTTTGAGAAAAGTCGACAGCTGCACCAGCTGACCCGTTTCATTCAACACGCCCACCGCCAATAATATCCCCAGGAAAAACAACACCGAGGGCATATCAATCTTGCGCAGCGCCTGCAACGGAGAAAACTTACTGCGCTCCTCCATAATCTTTTTGCTATGAATCAACTCGGTCACCATCCACAGCAAACCAAGCGAAAACATCATCCCCATAAAGGGCGGTAAGTGCGTGACCGTTTTAAATACAGGCACCATCAGCAATCCGCCAATACCCAAGATGAACACCAACTGGCGATCACGTTTACTGGCTTGTTGCTCAATGTGCTCTTTGTACTCGGGGCGCTTCACTTCACCTTTCATTATAAATGAAAGAACAATCAGAGGAACAGCCATACTTATCAGACTCGGCACGAAAATACTTGGCACAATTGAGCCGGCAGTTATCTGTTTGCCGATCCACAACATTGTCGTAGTCACGTCACCAATCGGCGACCACGCCCCTCCGGCATTGGCCGCAATCACAATGAGGCCTCCGAAAAACCAACGCGTTTGCTGGTCGTCGATCAACTTGCGTGTTAGCGAGATCATCACAATGGCCGTCGTGAGAT
>CANHYZ010000276.1 GCA_947464885.1 Flavobacteriales bacterium | reverse complement strand
TCCCAACGGGGAGGCGTTTTTATTTCTACCCGTTGGATGATGTTGAAAAAGCGAATCGTCTGCCTCCGGGCATGTGTTTTACTCTCTTACCTTGGCACAAATAGAAAGCGCATCATGTCTGAAGCCAAAACCGTCATACACATCGAACATGCCGAAATCCGTCAGCAAGAAAATGTCATTTTAAAAGACGTCAATCTCGAGATCAAAGCCGGAGAATTTGTTTACCTCATTGGTAAAACGGGCAGCGGAAAAAGTAGTTTACTGAAAACGCTCTACGCCGACTTGCCCTTGAAAAAAGGGAAGGCCATGTGTTGCGGCTATGATTTGAGCACGTTGCGTCGCGGACAAATCCCCTTTTTGCGCCGTGAACTGGGCATCGTGTTTCAGGATTTTGAATTACTGACCGACCGCACCATCTACAACAACCTTGAGTTCGTGCTGCGCGCCACAGGCTGGAGCGACGCAAAAGCCATCCAGGCGCGCATGGACAGCGTGCTGGATCTTGTCGGACTCGAAAGCAAGGGCCACAAGATGCCGCATGAACTCAGTGGAGGCGAACAACAACGTGTAGTGATTGCTCGCGCGCTGCTCAATACACCACAGTTGATTTTGGCCGATGAACCGACAGGTAACCTTGACCCTAAAACCAGTCACGAAATCCTCAACCTTCTGCTCGCCATTAGTCGCTCCGGCACTGCCATTTTAATGGCTTCGCATGATTACAACACCATGAGCAAATTCAGTAGCCGTGTGATTATTTGTGATGGCCAGGAAGTTCGAGAAACCGGCAATATCCAAGAGTTTGAAAGCGTTTACGCGTAATGAACCGGCCTCTTATCAGCGTCATCCTGCCCGTATACAACGGCGCTCAAACCCTCGAGGCCGCGCTCCACAGCATTACATCACAAACGTATCGTCCTATTGAGCTCATCGTTGTTGACGGTAAATCCACCGATCGAACTCCGGACATTTTGCAGACCCATCGTGATGCCATTACAGCCTTAATCACTGAGACCGATGACGGCATCTACGACGCCATCAACAAGGGCATTCGTCGTAGCTCCGGAGAGTGGATTTATATTCTCGGAGCTGACGATGCACTCGCCTCATCCGACATCTTCGAAAACGTTCTTTCGCAAGTAGCGGCGGAAACGCGACTCATCATGGGTGACGTTGCGTACACCGGCGAAAAGCAATCATTCGTTCCGCGCGTTCATCATAGCGCATGGTCCAGCCAATTGTGGTGGCGCAACACCTTGCACCAACAAGGCGCGCTCTATCATCGCTCCCTGTTTGCTGACGTTCAATTCAACACGCGCTATCGCATTCTGGGTGATTATGATTTTCACCTGCACCTATTCGATGCGGGGATCAAAGCTGAACAGAAGGCCATCACGATTGCACATTGCGCGGCACAAGGAACATCCAAGCGTTTTAATACGAAGCTTTATCTGGAAGAGATTGCCTTGAAGCGACAGCGTTTACCATTGGCCATTTTCATGCTCAATGTCCCGCTGATTTTCCTGAAATACCTGTTGAAGCAGCTGCCTTAAACCAACTGCGCATAGACTTCCCTCAGCACCAATGACTCATTCTGCCAATTCAAGACTTCACGTGCTTTGAGGGCGTTTTGACGCCATTGCACGCGCTCTTGACTTTGCAACATTTCGTTGAGTGCTTTCGCGATATCCTCAGGTGTGACCGCACGGACAATTTTGCCAACGTTATGCGTCTCAACCATTCGGCGCAATTCGGGTAAATCCGATACCAAAAGCGGAACTCCTGCATGGATATAATCGAAGACCTTATTCGGTAGCGAATAGGCGTAATTCAAGTGAAGCGGTTTATCGAGCGAAACACCAACATCCGCTATGGCCGTGTATGCGCGCAACTCCTGGTAAGGCAACTTGGGAATGAAACGCACAGAGGATTCCAGATTCAAGCGTACGACTTCTCGTTTCATTGCATCCAAATCACGGCCTGTGCCGATAACAAACAAAACGGCCTGCTTAACCCACTGCATACTTTGTACGAGTTCCATCCCACCGCGATCGGGATCAATGAAGGCGCCCTGCAATAAGATGACACTCTCTCCATCAGCCAAGCCTAGCGTTTTGCGATCAGCAGCTTGCGCGGGCTGCTGCAGCATAGGAATGTTGCGCACTACACGCACCGGTACGTGATACAAAGCGCGGTAAATGCCCGCGATGGTTTCGTTGACCGTAAACACATGCTTGAGCTTGGGGAAAATAAATCCCTCAACCGCCAACCATACACGCTTCGGAAATGGCCTGTTGGTCAAACCCTCTGCTTCGGTGAAGTACTCATGGCTATCGTAAACCAATTCCTTTCCGCGCAATCGTGCAATGATGAAAGCAGGCAACAGTGTATCTAAGTCATTGGCCAAAATGATATCCGTGCGCTTGACAAGCAGGTAGAAAAAAAGACGAAACTGTAGCACGGTGTAAAACAACGCTCCCGTGCGAAACGGCAAATGAAAACGTCGTGTTTCATAAGGCCTTTGCATTGGCTTGCTATCGGGCAACATTCTTCCCACGAGCGACAACCGAAAGCCCATACCCAGCAGTGTTTCGCAGACCTTCGCCACACGCTGATCGTGTTGCAGGTCATTGGACACTAGCACGGTGATATGTTTAGCCCTTGAACTCATGCCTCACTTGCACGCATTTGCTCGCGAATTTCTTTCAGTACTTTCTTAGTGTAAAGCGGAAAATCAGCATTCATCATCCAACTGAAATATCCTGTATCGCGCTTGAAAACTTCCATCACCGGCATGCCTTTGTATTTACCGAAATTGAATACCGTTATTTCTTGTTCATTGTAGACGATGTGACCGGCAAAGTCGGCTTTCTTGCGGCGCTCGCTCAATTTATGAATGGCCTCCATATCGTTTTGAACCGGGAAGAATTCGTTTCCTTGCTCATCAGTGCGGGTTACATCCTTATAGTGATCCAGCATGGACTGAAACACCTCAACCGTTGCGAGTGTGTCGGGAAGCGCTTCGTGGGCGTCAAGCAACTCCTTACCGCAATAGAATTTATAAGCAGCCTTGAGGTTGCGTTGTTCCATGAGGTGAAAAATGACTTGCACATCAATCAGGTTTCTTCCTTCGATACTGAAGTCGATGTCGGCCCGGAGAAACTCTTCAGCCAGCAGTGGAATGTCGAAGCGATTGGAATTGAAACCGCCCAAATCACAATCGAAAAGGAACTTGAACAGTTTCGGCGCTACCTCATTGAAGGTGGGCGCCGACTGCACATCGGCGTCATAGATACCGTGCACTAACGATGACTCAATCGGAATAGGCACGGTAGGATTGATGATAAATCGGTGCTCTTTGCCATGCTGTGCCGGCCACATACTCACCTGTCCATCGGGCATGAGCTTTACAATCGCCAACTCTACGATACGATCCTTACCGATATCTGTACCGGTTGTTTCAAGATCCAAAAAAGCAAGCGGGCGTTTTAAATTCAGTTTCATTTTTTTCAGTCGTATAAAATAAATTATAGATTCAGTGAGTTACCCCTTCACAGAGCAACGCTAGCCATGTTTAGACATGGTTAGCACAGGGTAGCAAAAACCCCTCGGAAGGGAGTTTCCGAGGGGTTTCTTATTTTTTAAAATGGCTAACATCTAGCCTTGTACTCTTACCTTGACGAATTGATATTGCTCGTAAAGCAGTCGGTTATTCTTGGAATCATTTTCATACTCCTTCCCTTGCACTGCCTTTGTGCCCTTACCAAAACTGTAGTCTTTTCCTTCTTCACGTCCATAGGCTTTCAATGCATCTCGCACAACATCATGCGCTGTATCGAAGCGTAATTGAACGAGCTCTTCGTTCGACTTGTATTTCACTGAAGGTACTTTTGAAGCCGAGGCTTCAATCACGATTACCGGCTTCTTTCCTGCCTTAATAATGGCATCAATATC
>CANHYZ010000275.1 GCA_947464885.1 Flavobacteriales bacterium | reverse complement strand
TCGCGGTCGTCGTCATCCGCACTGTGATTATTCACCTGCAGTTTATAATCAGGCGTCTCATCGTCATCGAAATAATCACTCAAATCAATTTCATCGTCGGAAGATTCACTTTCCTGTTCCTCCTGCTGATCATCGAGCTTGTCTTCGTCCCGATTCTCATCCTCATCGGCTCCTTCCTCCAATGCCGGGTTTACTTCCAACTCTTCTTTGATGCGTTGATCGAGCTCCATGGTAGGAATTTGGAGCATTTTCATCAACTGAATCTGCTGTGGTGAGAGTTTTACCTGTAATTTCTGTTGTAAGCTTTGCTTTAACATAGCGGCTCAAACCTACGTCAATTTTTGGTATGCGTCTGCTAATTTCCGTTCTTTGCGCCCAATTTCCATGTGGGGTAGAATAGGCGCATTCATATTACGATACAGAACTCCGTTAGGGGTAATGTTGATTTTGCTGACCGTTGCCATGGGCTGGCAGTCGCAATACGCCCGTATGAGCTACAAATTCGGCGGAGTGCTGCCGGAGGATGACAGCACCTACATCGACTACAAAAATTTCATCGAGCAGTTTAGTGAAGATGGCAACGTCTTGGCTATCGGTTATCGCGACCCTCGCATCTGGGAACTGCCGAATTTCCTCAAATGGCGCCAACTGGTGCGTGATCTGCAGGCCACCCAAGTGGAAGTGGAGGGCACACCGCAAAACATGGTCGACAGCATATTCTCCACGGGAAATTGCTACAACCTGGTCAAGGACACCCTCAACATGCGATTTGAGTTCAGGCAGCTGTTTGAACGCGAACCCCAATCGCAGGCCGAACTGGATTCCATCCGAAATGTCCTCTATCAACTTCCCTTTTACGAAGGTCTGCTCTACCGCAGTGAATCCGATGCCGGACTCATGATGGTCTTCGTTAATGGTAACCTATTCAACTCCGAAAACCGAGGCAACGCGGTGGAACGCATGCTCGAATTGAGCGACCGATTTACAGCGGACACCGGAATCAAAACCTATGTGTCGGGTATGCCTTACATCCGATCGGTGATGTCGGTGAAGGTTAAAGCGGAACTCAAGTTCTTCACCATTCTCTCGGCCATCATCTGCATGGCCCTGCTGTTGGTCTTCTTCCGCAGCGTAAAAGTGACCATGGTGGTGATGAGCGTCGTGGTTGTCTCTGTGGTAATCGCCATGGGAAGTATCGCCCTGTTTGATTATCCAATTACCATGCTGATGGGACTTATCCCGCCGCTGATGATTGTAACCACGGTGCCCAACTGTATTTATCTCGTCACCAAATACCATCAGGAGTACCAGCGCTACGGCAATAAGACACGCGCGCTAGCCAGAGTCGTTCAAAAGGCCGGTGCAGCCGCCTTCATGATTAACGCCACGACCGCTGTCGGATTCGCGACCTTCATTTTCACGTCAAGCGACCTGCTCAAGCACTTCGGTGTGATTGCCAGTCTGAACTGCTTGCTTGCGTTCTTCCTTTCGCTGCTGGTGTTCCCGATTGTTTACAGCTACCTTCCTCCACCTTCGGAGCGCCACTTGGGACACCTCAATTCACCCTGGCTCGAACGGATTCTTGATTCGCTCGTCCGCACTGTCATATTCAAGCGCGTTTGGGTTTACACCCTGACGATTCTGGTTACAGGCCTTGGTGTATATGGCATCAGTCGCATGCATACGACGGGGAACATCGTAGATGATATCCCGGACACAGACCGCGTCATCACCGACTTGAAATGGTTCGAGTCGAATTTTAATGGTGTAATGCCTTTTGAAATCCTGGTGGATTGTCAGAAAAAAGGACAAATCACCAAAGAGAAAAACCTTCAGAAAATTGAGGAGTTGCAACAATTGCTTGCCTCATATGAATTGAAATTGGCCGATACCATCATCCATCCGTTTTCAAAATCACTTTCCATCGTTGACGCCGGCAAATATGTAAAGCAAGCCTTTTACGATGGCGATAGCGCCTATTACACACTCATTACCCGTGAAGAACAAGCCTTCATCGGAGAATACATCAGCAGCGAAGACAGAGCGGATAAAGGCGTGCAAAAGACATTTCTAGACAGCACCAAGCGTATGACGCGCATAACGGCTCAGGTAGCGGACATCGGCACCAAAGAAATGGACCGTTTGATGAGCGAGATCAAACCGCAAATCGACAGCATCTTCGATCCGGCCAAGTATAAAGTGACACTTACGGGCACCTCGATTGTATTCCTGGAAGGAACTAACTATCTCGTAGGTGACTTGTTCAGCTCGCTGCTCTTCGGGGTCATCATCATCTCCATCATGATGGCCTTCATGTTTTGGAGTGCACGTATGGTTTTCATCTCATTTATACCGAACATCATTCCTCAGATTGTTACCGCAGGTATCATGGGATTTGTGGGCATTCCACTTAAACCATCGACTATTCTCGTATTCAGTATTGCGCTCGGCATTACAGTCGACAACACCATTCATTATCTGGCCAAATACCGTCAGGAACTGAAGTATCACGATTGGAAAATCAAAGAATCCGCCTTGCTAGCTATTCGCGAAACAGGAGCAAGTATGGTGTACACCTCTCTTGTTCTGTTATTCGGCTTTGGCTGTTTTGCGGCCAGTGAATTTGAGGGAACCAGAGCACTGGGCGTACTCACAGCCGTTACGTTGCTGGTGGCCATGATTACCAACCTGATTATCCTTCCGGCCTTGTTGCTCTCTTTCCAGAAGCGCATCACAACGAAGTCATTCAAAGAACCATTCTTTCAATCACTGGATGAAGAAGACGATCTGCATTACGACGATTGGAGCGTTCGAAAAATCGAATTGGAAAAGAACTAATTTTGAAGGAGTGAATTTTCGAAAAATCTCATTCCGGTAGCTATGAAAGGAATCATTCTCGCAGGAGGCAGTGGAACTCGCCTATACCCGCTCACACTCGCCATCAGCAAGCAACTCATGCCTGTTTACGACAAGCCGATGATTTACTATCCGCTGTCGACACTTTTGCTCTCGGGTATCCGTGAAATTCTCATCATTTCAACTCCTCATGACCTGCCCGGATTTCAAAAGCTGCTGGGTGATGGTTCACAACTGGGCTGCTCCTTCAGCTACCAGGTGCAGGAAGTTCCCAATGGACTGGCTCAGGCATTCGTATTAGGTGAATCGTTCATCGGTAATGACAAAGTAGCACTTGTTCTGGGTGACAATATTTTCTACGGCAAAGGCTTCGGTAAAATTCTGCGTGAAAACACCACGATCGATGGTGGATTGGTTTACGCCTATCACGTCAGCGATCCGGAACGATACGGGGTGGTTGAATTCGATAAAGACGGCAAAGCCATCAGCATCGAAGAAAAACCCCAACAGCCCAAGAGTAACTACGCCGTTCCCGGACTTTACTTCTACGACAATGATGTCGTTGGAATTGCTAAAAACCTCAAACCAAGTGCCCGTGGCGAATATGAGATTACGGATGTAAACCGAGAGTATCTGCGCCAAGGGAAACTCAGCGTTCAGCGCATGGACCGTGGTACGGCATGGTTGGATACGGGTACTTTTCTCTCACTCATGCAAGCCGGTCAATATGTGCAGGTCATAGAAGACCGCCAAGGACTGAAAATTGGTTGTATCGAAGAAATTGCCTGGCGATTGGGCTTTATCAACGATGCACAATTAGAACAATTGGCCAAGCCGCTTGTTAATAGTGGCTATGGAAAATACATCCTTGAGCAACTCAAAGCAGGTCGATAAACCAATGCGGACTACCCAAGATTTCCAGGCCCTCATCGACAAAAAAATCGAAGGATTCTGCAGGAAAAATGGAGACTCGAATATTCTCCAGCCCGTCAACTACATACTCAATCTGGGAGGAAAACGAGTGCGGCCATTGCTCACGCTTATGGCAGCAGACTTATTTTCAGACGATATTGAGGATGCTGTTTATCCGGCCATCGCCATCG
>CANHYZ010000274.1 GCA_947464885.1 Flavobacteriales bacterium | reverse complement strand
TGGTAATGGAAGCATCGTCAAGAACCAACGAACACTGCTTGAATCCACTCTCTGTATTCGTGTAGGTAATGGATGTTTCTGTTTTACCCAACGCCGGAACAATAGCCGTAGCAACGCTCTTTTGAGTGCCGTTGATCATCAGCTGAATGGGCAGGTTCTCAATCGATTCATTTCCGGTGTTGACGATGCGCGCGTGCAAGATTTCCGGCTGATTCAACTGCCGCACCGGCGTCTCAAACCAAACGGAATCAATAAAGACGTTGCGCTGTACTTCCGGAATTTCAGGCACAACGGTGAATCGAACTGAAGTGTCATTGGTGATGGCCTCCGGATTGGTCACCGTCAGTTGAAGATCGGTCAAGAGAAAAGAACGCTTATTGTCGAGACCGGAAGTCAACAAAGCATCACGCTGACGGGATGCAACCTCACTCATGGTCCGTGTTGCGGGAGAGATATCGACCTCTTGAATTAGATCGGTCATTTCCTCCTTACTGACCAATCGTTGATGTCGGCCTTCAAAATCAGCAGTGAGCAATTGAAACTTATCGGATGGTGCGAAAGCCTCTACGATTTCGAGTGCCTTGTTTTTGGCCAACTCCAGAAGTCTGCCATCGCGGCCCGCTCCCTGCATACTGAAGGAATTGTCGATGTAGATGGAAACAGCGTTGCCACCGGGTTTGGCTGTCATGCCCGGCTGTGGTAAATAGGGTTGAGCAAAGGCGAATACAATCGCGGTGAGTGCGAGCATGCGCGTCAGCAGAATCAACAAATGCTTCAACTTGCTTTTGCTCTGTGTTTCCAGCTTGATTTCCTTCAGGAAATTCACGTTGGAAAACATCACCTTTTTGAACTTCCTGAAATTGAATAAGTGCACCAAAATTGGCACGGCCAGAGCGGTGAGCCCCCACAACATTTCAGGATGAACGAATTTCATAGGTGGCGCGAAGATAACGTCTACCACACGTTACGCGTGGGGTTGATTATCAAAAATGGTTAATGAAAAACGAGGACTTTGCCTTTGAGTGTTTTTCCGAGAAGGGGTGAGTTTTTCGACTTCGAATGCCATTGGTCACTGCTGAACTCGGTATACTCCTCCGGTTGAAAAACGCTGACAGGAGATCCGAAGCCTTCCTCCAATGGCTGCGCCGATAGACCCAGGATGCGTTCCGGACCCGTGGTGAATTTGTCCATAATCTCCTCCGGGGTCAGGTGTTTTTCCAAAGCAGTAAACGCCGCGCAGAATGCTGTCTGAATCGAGCTCATACCGAAGTTGGCATCCTCAAACTCACGAACCTTATGCTCGGTGTCTTCCGGACAATGGTCGCTAACAATGGCGTCAATGGTGCCGTCTTTCAAACCCTGAATCAACGCCTTGCGGTCGTCTTTCCCGCGCAATGGAGGCAACACCTTAAAATTCGTATCGAATGAGCGTAGATCTTCATCGGTAAAAAGCAGTTGGTGTGCAGCAATGGCGCATGTCACGCTTAATCCTTCGCGCTTGGCTTTGCGCACCAGGTCAACGCTTTTAGCAGATGAAATCAACATGAAGTGCAGACGGCCGCCACAATAGCGTAAAAGTTCGAGATCACGCTGTACGCGCAGTTCTTCAGCCAGGGATGGAATTCCCTTCATACCAAGCGATACGCTCACCGGGCTTTCATGCATTTGACCGTTGCTGTTTAAACCGCGGTCAATCGGCAGCACCATGACAGGAGTATGGAGATTTTTGGAATATTCGAGCGCACGGCACATAAGCTCTGTGCCGATGGCGCCGTGGTCGTCGCTGAAGGCAACGGCTCCGGCTTGCTTCATGTCAAACATTTCCGAAAGCTGTTTTCCATCGAGGTTGTGCGATAGCGCCCCGATAGCAACGAACTCAATACCTGTTGTGTTCTGGGAGTGAATGAAGTGAATTGCGCTTTTATGATCCACAGCGGGCAGGGTAGAGGGCAGTACCGCGATACGCGTCATGCCTCCGTGCGCAGCTGCCTTGCGCAAACTCTGAAAATCTTCCTTGTATTCAAAGCCGGGCTCACCGCAACGTGCCGAAGCATCCGTCCATCCGCGGCTAACCACATATCCTTTTCCCGCAACAACTCTGGCCTTGGTGTCGGCCAGCTCAGGTGCAATGGCTAAAAGTGTATTTCCTTGTAGGAGAATGTCCCGCTTCTTTCCGTGATGTTTGGAAATCGGATCAAGAATCAGTGCTGACTTCAGAAGAGTTTTCGTCATACTGAAGCGCGAAAGTAATTGAAAATTACGAATTACAAATTACAGATGACGGATTGCTCATCGAAGAGCTATTGCTTGCGATTATAATCCGTCATCCGTCATCCGTCATCCGTCATCCGTCATCTGTCATCTGTCATCCGTCATCTGTCATCTGTCATCTGTCATCTGTCATCCGTCATCTGTCATCTGTCATCTGTCATCCCCCTCACGCCATTCCCTGCGGTCCGCCAAATCCCATGCTCATCATCGGATCCTGGCCCGGTGCATCTTTGATAGGACCATGCGCTGATTCGTATTTGGTGATGTTTTCGCGCAGCGCCTGCATCAAGCGCTTGGCGTGTTGCGGTGTAAGAATAATGCGCGACTGCACTTTGGCTTTGGGAACCCCTGGCATCATGCGGATGAAATCGACCACAAATTCAGCGGGCGAATGCGTGATGATGGCCAGGTTGGAATAAATCCCCTGCGCAATTTCTTCGTTCAATTCAATATTGAGTTGTTGGTTGTTCTCGTTGTTGTTGCTCATAAACGTGTTATAGGATATCCATTAATTCTAATAGCGAATGTACAGTATATGTCGGCTTGTAATTGTGACGATGCACGCCCTTTCCTTGCAGCGCTGCGTTGTGTGCCTCCTCGGCTTCGGCGAGATAGACCTGATCCATGCCGAAGTCACGCGCACCAAGGATATCCGCTTCCCAATCATCACCAATCATAAGTGACTCTTCTCTTTTCGCACCGGCCTGTTCAAGCGCATAGTGGAAGATGTCCGGATGTGGTTTACGCACCCCCGCATGCTCACTATTGATAATGGCCTTGAAGTAAGGCTCGAGTTTCGCGGCCTTCATTTTATGACCCTGCACCTCGATAAAGCCGTTGGTAATAATGTGCATGTCATAGTGTGGTGCGCAATAATCCAAAAGGGCGTGAGCGCCCTCCATGGTGAGCGACTGTCTTGGGGCCACATCTAAAAAATCGAGTGAAAAACGATCGATAAATTCATGGGCGGCATGGTGATTTACATCGCTGAAGGCGCGCTCAAAACGCACATACCGGAGTTCGTCCTTTTTAATCTTGTCTTGACGGTAAAGCGCCCATACAAGGTCATTGTGGTGGTGATAGCGTTGAAAGAAAAGCTCGAAATCGAGATGGCCAATGGCATCGGCATGGGTGGTAAAGAGCTCCTGCATGGCCGCTCGTGTATTGCGCTTTAGATCCCACAGTGTGCCGTCGAGATCGAAAAAGAGATGCTTGTATGGTTTCAAAATGATATGCCGATTTGTTTCATGCCGTAAGCTAGACTGGATAGCGCAATGCTCCAGCAGAAAAACGCAATGATAAGCTTGGGAAGGGCATTGGGGTTGTGCCGATACAGTTTTGCTCCAACCATGGCTGCCACGGGAACAGAAATGAGTCCGGAAATCAGCATCAGTCCATTGATCCCCCAACGCTGCTTTACGCGAATGAACCAGCGGTTTCTACGATTGAATTTCTTACGCTCAGTCTTGAGATGATGGGAGAGCCAGTTGAAAATGATTTCACCAAAATGAAAGAAAATGAATACCCCGGCAGCAGCACCGGTAGAGGTGATGAGAATAACTTCAAGCAGCGACCACGATTCTCCGATATCCGGCTTGAGCAACATGCCAAAGGGCACAAAAAGGAACTTGACAGTCGTCAACAGCCACCATCCCACCACTTTTAAAAAGTATTCTGCCATTATTCTTTTTTTCCAAAGGCCAAATCTCCTGCATCACCCA
>CANHYZ010000273.1 GCA_947464885.1 Flavobacteriales bacterium | reverse complement strand
AGTGTATGGTTGAGCAATTCGGTGAGAATTTTCAAAGGGCTTTCCATGAACTCGTACATGAGTTACAACGTCCAGCGCGATCAGGTCAACATCAGGTTAAATGGTGCCACTCAAGATGAGGTGCTGTTGCAGCAACAGGAATTGCTGTCGAACTATGACTTCTATGCCTTCGTGAGTTTGAACTACCGTTTTGGTTCGATCTACAACAACGTGGTCAACCCTCGTTTCAATTACTGATACACGACTCCAGCAGTTGCTTCACGGAATGGGCATCAAAAGGTGCGTACACCTCGTCGCGTTGTAGAAGGGCCGAAGGGCTTGCTTTCTCCGCAAAGTAACGTTCGATAGGATTTTCTTCTATTGATAGCGGCAACGCCACCTGCTCACGCAGCATATCAGCAGCATAGTCGCTGTGAGTTCCGTAGTTCTGAAGGGAGAAATTCACCACATCAAATCCGAGCGCATCATAAAAAGTGGTGGAGTAGATGCTAATCTGAATACGGCATTCGTGCAGAAGATCATCCAGCGTCCGCTCAGCGTCGATGATTTCAAAGCCGAGACCTTTGAGAGGTTCGTAAAGTGCCTTGTTGGCTTCCAGTGGATGCAGTTTGATAATCCAGTGCCAGTCGGGATACTGTTTTAAAACCGGAAGCAGTTTGTGGGCGTATCCCACGTACTCTTCGTGCATAGTCTTCTGCGCACAAATAAGTACTGTATTCTTCTTCTCCACGGGAACGCTTACCGATGGGTTCCGCCAGAAGTAATCACCGGCAACGTGTATTTGTTGTGGTTCAAATTCGCATCCGCGGTGGAGTAGGCCTTTCCAATATGAACCGTAGACGAGAATATGGTCCGGGAAATCAGCATTCTTTAACCCTTGGGCAAAGTGTTGCTTGTAGGAATAGTACAAGTCGTTTTGAGCAATTAAGCCGTGTTGTGCTTCAACTGAAGTAATGTCCAGCACTTTTAAGGCGGCCATTAATCCTTCCGTTTGATAATGGCAAATGAACAAGACGCACTTGACTTTACTGCCTTTGAACAGACGGTAGTAGAAGCGAAAGTCGTCGTAGTAAATGTGGAAGCATGATTGAATATGCGCCTTTTCGCGAGGAGTAAAGCGCTCAGCAGCATGGAGCTTTTTGAGCGTTTTCAGGATGACCCGGAGAAACTGAATCTCATTGCTATCGGGGGCCGGATATGCGTGAGGAAGCTGATTGAGCACGAACGATGTCGGAAATCGGATATCCTTTTTTTTGTTGACCCACGTCACACGATCGAGGCCTACGGTTTTGGCAATATTCTCAAAATAGATGGAGTGCCATTGACCTTCCTTATCAGCAATTAATCGGTTCGGTTCGATAATCAAATAGGGCGTGTCGGCCAAGATGGAAGGCATCGGCTTACGCAACATGGCCTTTACACGCATAATGCCGACTTGCACAAAGGCAGGAAGGCTCAAGTAGTTTTTGATCAGCTTGGACTCATCCTTGTTGCTGGCATAGGAAAGTCCTTGCTGAAAAATCTTGATGAATGATTTTCCTTCCGTGACGTACACATCTTCGTTCGACAGTTTCTTGTCGAAGAGAAGATTAAGCTCGGAAAACGGTGTTAATTCCAGCATCTGGCTTACTTCCCGGTGTAAGGCTTTTCCAGGGCTGCCTGCAACTTAGCTGCTTCAAACTTGTTGCCTTCAATGCCTTCAAAGGATTGGATGATGTTGCCATTCCACAGATAGAAAACGCCCGGTGTGCTGGCATTTGAGCCGAGAACCGTCCAGAATTTGGGGATGTCAATCACCTGATAGGGCTTGTTGAAATTCGTTTCCTTCAAAAACTCCGGAATCAAAAACGCTTCTTCATCCATGAAGATGATGTACGTGTCGGGGAGTTTGAGTTTAGCCGCAAGCGCTTTCAATTCCTTGGCTGTTTCGCGGCAATGGTCGCAGCCCGGTGCAAAGAAGCACACGAGTTTCTTGCCTTCGTCGAGATTAACGGCTTTGCCACCAATCGATTTGAATTCCGAGAACCGTGATTTCACCTTGGGTGGCTGCACTTCTTCGACAGCAGGTTGAATGTTATTGCCTTCAATCGGGGAAGTAACAATTTGAGTGGTGTCGACCGGTAACGCTTGTGTCGCGCTATCGGGGGTTGTTGGTTCTACCGGAACTACCTCTTCCACAACAGATGTAGCTTCTGTTTCATTTTCACAAGGGCAGAAGGGGAAAAGAGCAAACATGCCGAAGGCCGATACCGAATAAATGAACATCGGAACCATGAAGCGATTGCTTCCTTTGGGATGTTCTTCAGAGTTCTTATATACATAGAATAGTAATCCGAGTGTGAGCACATTTTTGATGAAAGCCTCTAGCGGAGTCATCGGAATCAACTGACCGAAGCAGCCGCAGTTGCCGTTCATGGCGCCGTGCTTTACCATTTCAATCGACAGGTGAACGCAGAAGGCTACGAGCAAGAAAGCGGTCACGGGAATGACGAACCGACGCAAGAAGTGTTTCTGCAGAATTGCAACACCAATGGCCATTTCCAATGCAATCAGCAGTCGTGAGAAGTAGGGGGCCTCACACCATCCGCAAATACCCAAATCAACCAATTGCTTTTCAAACATCCAGATCGGAAACATTTTCGAAATACCCGAGATAAGGAATAGGATGGAAATAATGATTCGGGCTGACCAAGGGAAATAGGCTTTCAAAGAATTCATAGTTGCGTTAATTTGAAGTTTGAATGTAGGTGTTGTCTGAAGTACTCGTCTTAAGATAGATCAAAGATTATTCCGTGTAGGTAACACTCAATTGCCCATCGGTGATTTGCTTGGAAACCCCGTTAATCGGATTCACTACGTTAATTTGAAACGTTCCCTCGATGCGGTTGGTGCTTTCGTTATGGCTGTTAATGGTAATTGAGCCGGGTTGCTCATTGGTGGCTTCCCAGCCTAAGGCAAGACCATCTGTGTAGAGCACGTAGTTGTAATCAGCCGTAAGTTCATGCGTTCCAACGGAAACACTATCCAGTTCAAATGTTATCGTCGGGCCTTGTGCCGAAAGTCCGTTGATGGTAAGAATGATGCCTTTGTCAGCAATGATGGAGGCATTGGCGCATTTTTCCACGCCGTTTTCCTTCCATCGGATCGTGCCATTAGGCAAACCACAAACCAGTGGTGGATCGACAACTTCTTCTTCGTCTTTGCAGGAAATGAAAGTGAGTACACCTGCACAGAGGAGGAGCGCTGATAGGAAAGTATATTTTCTGTTCATGGGTTGATATTCGATCGCGTGTTAAGGCCGCAAAATAAATCAAATACGGGGTAAAATTTTCTAAAGAATGCAAAGCTCGGGAAGGCTGAATTAAGCCGTTGTATAAGCGATTGCATGCTGATTGAGAAGCTCCATAATACGCCTCGACATATCATTGAAGTAGCGTTTGGTGCGGTATCCACCAATCCATTCAATTCCGCGCACGGCATTGGTGATGAACATTTCATCGGCGGCCAGCAGATTGTGCGGATTCAAGGTGCATTCGTAGACTTTGATTTTGTTTTCCAGCGCCAGGTTGATGATATTCATGCGCATGGTGCCCGCTACGGGACCATCTTCCAGCGTAGGTGTGTAGAGCACGCCATTGGAAACAATGAAAATATTGCTCGAATTGGATTCAATAACCGCCAGCTTGTTGTTTTGAATCAACGCTTCATCCAATCCTTTATCACGGGCGTGGATGGCAGCCATAACGTAGAGCTGTGCATTCAAGGTTTTAAATACCGACATCTTGGTGACATCCTTTTTGAAATCCGTATAGATATCGACCATTTTGCCTGTTGCATTCATTACGAAGCAATTGTCGGGCAAAGGTTCTGCCTCGATGTAGTAGGTCATTTCATCTTGCTTGGGCATGTAGAAGCCGGTCGACCGACGATAAAACGTTATGCGCAGTCGTCCGCCCTGGTTGATGCCATTGCGTTCCAGCAATCCTAGAATTTGGCT
>CANHYZ010000272.1 GCA_947464885.1 Flavobacteriales bacterium | reverse complement strand
CCTCAGTCCCTAGTCCCTAGTCCTCAGTCCCCAGTACCCAACCGTCATACTCCTCCAATATCGCCTTACTCAGCAGCTCCGCCATCTTGCGCGCGCCGGCGGGGGTGAAGTGCGTGTAATCAGGTCCGGCGTATTGTGGATTGTGGTTTACCCAGGCAATCATCGAGTTACGTCCGCCCATGACAGAGAACATGTCCCAGAATGCTACACCTTCGGCGAAAGCAGCAGCTTTCATACCTTCATTGAGCTGTTCGAGATAGGGCCAAGTTTGATAGATGCCGTCGATGGAGGTGCTCATGTCTGATGGACCTACGACAATAATAGCGGCCTGCGGGCGCATGGCCTTGAAGCGACGAATGATTTCGCCAAACGATTGTCCGTGGCGATAGGCAGAAGACTCGCCACCCAAATGCGGCACGCTGTTTCCACCGAATTGCAGGATGAAAAGTTCGCCTTGTAAGTCATCAAGCACAGGCTGCATCGAGGAGGTGTTCACTCTGCGGAAAGCCCCTCCGTCGTTGCCGCGAAGCGCAATGTTGCTCACGCCCACGCCTTCTGTACCATTCAAACTGATACCATAAACTTCGGGGCTCGTCACCGCTCTAAAGTTGAGGCGCAATCGTTTTGAATTGCTCCTTACCGACCAACGGCGAGATTGTACGCCTTGTGAAGGCATGATTGTTTCCGAGGTAATCATGGAGTCACCGGCAACGAGCGAGAGCTGAAACGCAGACGTTGTATTCGAGAAATAGATGACAGCTTCATCGTGCTGTTTGCAACGTGCAGTGGCCATAGAGGAAGGCCGCAGTTCGATCCAGGCTTCCACGGTATCGCTCGATGCTGCTTCCACATCCGTGAAGCGGGCGAAAGAACACAGCACGCCGTAATTGTTGTGCTTGCATTTACCGTTGTCGTAGCCATACGAAGTATAACGCTTCCAATTGCTGCTCTGCTGCTGGAGAATATTGCCTGAGCCCGTGATGGGAAGCGGGCACACCAAGCCACAGCCGTTGCCGCCGAAGCGTGATTGCAGTTTCTCACGGATTACGTTCGTCATGCGATCGCTTTCGATTTGGGAATCACCATAATGGAAGACGTGCACACGGCGTTCGCCGTTCGCCGCCTCTTCGAGTGAGCGAAAGAAATAATGCAGCGATGTGGCATCCGCATTGGCGAATTGCAAGGACGCAATCGATTCCTTGCGCGCATAGTTCACCGCGGTATCAATGGGTTCAGCAGCTAACGAATCCAGCGCGGCCAGATGGGCGTCGATGTCTGGAGCAGGAATTACTGTTGTTGTATCTTCAGCAGCAAACCACGGCTTGAAGCGCAGCTTAACATCGCCCAAGGCAATGCCTTTGTCAGGGAATAGAAATGCCACCAAAGCAGCAGTGGCAGCTAAAGCCACGAGCACGAGCAAGGTATGATGCGGTCGGATAATCTTCATGGCCCAAATGCGAGGGCAAAGTAACGCCTATTGAATGACCTTAAATTCTGTGCGACGATTTTTGGCGCGTCCTGCATCAGTATCGTTCGTAGCAACGGGCATGGTCTCGCCATAGCCTTTCGCAGTCAACCGGTCGGCAGCAACTCCTTTCTTGACCAGATAGCTCACCACGCTGGCAGCGCGTTGATCGGAAAGGAGGAGGTTCGCTTCATCACTTCCTACATTATCGGTATGCCCACCGATTTCAGTTTTCTTATCCGGGTCTTGCTGCAGAAGCGATACCAGACGATCCAATTCAATCATCGAGGTTGGCAACAAGTCAAATTTGTTGGTCTCGAAAAAGACGTTGTTGAGCACGATGGTCGCACCCGGACGCAGCTTCTGTAATTGTATGTTGAGTTTGTAAGGCTCGTAGCCGGTGAAATTTTTCAGCGAGAAATTTTCGGAGTGGAACAAGTAGCCTTCCTTGCTCACATTGAGCGCATAATCTTTACCACCGGGGATGCACAGCAGAAAATCGCCGGTGCCTTTGTTGCTGTAGGATTCGGTGATGGTTTTGCCGGTTTCTAGGTCGATCAGTTCCAGATGTGCCTCGAGCTTTTTGAAACTGAGCTTGTCGCTCACAACGCCTTCGACATAGGTCACCAGTGATGGGCGAACACGCTCAGGCATATTGAATTGATACAGGTCCAATCCGCCCTGACCGCCGAAGCGATCGCTGGCGAAGAGCGCGATATCGCCTTTCGCTGTTACTTGAATCGAGTTCTCGTCTTTGTGCGTGTTGATAGGGTAGCCAAGGTTTACCGGAGCATCCCAGTCGCCGTTAGGAAGCAGACGACTCATGAAGATATCGAGACCGCCCATGCCGGAGTGTCCATTGCTGCTGAAGTAGAGGGTATGTCCATCGGGGTGAATCATGACGCTTTCTTCTTCGAACACGGTATTGATGCGTCCCGGAACCTTCATTGGCACGGCCCAGCTACCGTCTTCGCGCAGGTAGCTGTAGTAGATGTCTTGTTCTTTGATGCCGCTTGCGGTGCGTTTGCCGCGTACGAAGTAGAGGGTGCGACCATTCGCTGCGAAGCTCGGCTGGCTTTCCCAGGTGCCGCTGTTGATGTTGTCGCCCATGTTTTCAGCGGGTGTCCATCCGCTGGCAGTGCGCACGGAGTAGAATAGATCGCAGCTTCCTTTACCCTGGCGTGTGCCTCCCCATGAACCATCAGCCGTTTCACAAGCGGTGAAGATGAGCATTTGTCCGTCGGCGCTGAGTGTGGGTGCACCTTCGTTTTTGGTGGTGTTGATTTCTACTACGGGCTGTGCATTTTGCCAACCCTGTTCGCCCTTCTTGGTGAGAAAGAAGTCCTCTTGCTTGCGCCCGGGTGTGACGGTATCGACCATTAGTCGCGTGAAAAGGAGCGTCTTTTCGTCGGCGGTGATGCAGGGATAATATTCGTTGAACGGTGTGTTTACTGCAGGACCAAGGTTAATGGGCTCGAAGGGAACGGGATACTGCAGTGCACGCTTGGCGAAGATGCAACTGCTCAGGATGAGTTGTGCGCGCTTCTCCTGCTTCATGTCTTGCTTGGGGTAGGGAATGAACTTGGAGATTGCTTTTTCGGCTTCATCGTAAGTGCCTTGCGAGAAGTAACATTCGGCGAGCATCATCCACGCAGCGGGATAGAATCGCTCATCGAGTTGAATGGCTTTTTTGAGCGGATCGATGGCTTTGTCGGTTTGTCCCGTTTCATCATAAAGCTGTGCCAGCATAAGCTGCGCTTCAATGAAATCGGGCTTCTCGTTAGTCAGCTTAATCATCATATCGAGCGCCTGCGTATAATTGAACTGATCATAAATGGCGAGCGCTTCCTCGAAAGCTTTAATGGCTTTCTTGTCTTTGATGGTATACGTGCGGTTGGGCTGCGCGGCCAGTTGAAGGGCCGGCAACAACAATAAAATCCAAAGGAGTTTTTTCATGTCGTGCGTGCTTGGCAACAATTGGGCCTCAAGGTAAAAACGACCGAGTTTATTGGAGCGAGTTAACCGATGAGTTATGAATTGTTGGCGTTGATAAGTGGGCGGGTCTTTGGGCAGGACAGTTCGAATACATATCACTAAATATTGCTATTCAAACGAGCACGGCATGTGATGCTATTGTTTGTTACGCATGATAGGTTGATTCAATGGATATGCACAGAGACATTGAAGTAGCTGACAATTAAATGTCGCTTCGCTTTGAATTACCGGTAGCTAGTATTAGCTATTGAATCAGCTTGTAGTGTGCTCGATTTTTAACCTGTTGTATCTGCAGATCTATTCAGTTTTACTAATCACAAAAAACAATCACCTTGATTACCATTAAACGAATGCAGCTATTGGCTTTGGTGCTAATGCTTTTGCCCGCAACTTTTAAGGCACAGTTTGGCTCGGGTAGCTTCGGGCCTTATTCGGTTTTCGGACCGGGTGAGATCATTAATCAATATTCAGAAGTAGTCAATGTGAATTCGGCAACGCGGGAAATCGAAGTATCCAATGCTTCGCTCTTCTTTACCGG
>CANHYZ010000271.1 GCA_947464885.1 Flavobacteriales bacterium | reverse complement strand
GCGCACGCTTACCAGTGCATCACGGTCTTTTCCTGCTAGGTAGTTCTTTGCGTTGAAGGTCACATTGGCCTCCTGGCGTTCGAAGTTACGCAGGGTTGTCGTGCCCTCGCCGCGCACTTCCTGGCCACGGTAATACATGAGCTGACCGCTTACCGGCATGTTCTTCTTGTCATAACCCGCTGAAAGTATCATCGCTTGTCGGTTTGGTGTAGCCTCACCGTAAGGTGTAATGTTATCGTATTGTGGGTTGAACGCCATCAAGTTTGTTTGCAGTTGCAAGGTGTAAAGCCCCGATTCACGCATAAGGTCAATCATGGATACCGGACGCAATGCCTGATCATTACCTATACGCTGGAAAGCGTTGAGCTGTCCGTTGAAGTTGACACGCTTGGTTTGTGCCCCCATGCTTCTAAAGTCGGATGACACATACTTGAGTTGCACACCGCCGCTAATTCCCATTCCATCATGTTGAAGCTTATACTTGGCGTCGGCAAATTTTCCCTGCCACGCAGGAACACTGTCGGCATCCTCTTGCGTGTAATACCACTTGGAGCGACCGGCTTCTGCATCCATGGAGTGGAGCCAGCCGCCTGTTTTGCGGCGATAGCCGAACGTTGCCGTCATCACAGGATGGTGAAACGTTGTAGCGCTGCGTGAAGTGCCGTAGATGTCGAACACATTGACGTAATTGAATCCCGCACGCAGGTGTTCACTTTGAATAACGCTGATGTTGATACCGCTGAAAATGCGGTCGTTAGTTGCACTGAAGTCCGACGTTTTAACGCGCGTAGCAACGGTTTTAATTCCGATTTCTTTGATGAATTTACCGAATTCAAAACCCACTTCGGCAGAAGCACCCTGTTGTCTCCAACTGTTGTCGTTGGAATAGAAATGATCGTAGTTGACAACGTTGGTCTGTTGCTGCAACAAAAACGGAACACCCGAAATCATCTCCTGATTGCTGTTCCAAAGGGTGTAGGGTGTGAGCTTGTAGTTGATGTCACCCAACTGGTAGCGCACAATGCCACCGGCAACGCCCTTAACGTACAATTGTCTCACATCGAAACTTACGCCTGCACCCCAGAATCCTCCATAGTCATTACGTACACGCACCATACCCTGAATTTCCATTTGGGGATTGGGACGAATGTTGACGCCCAAGTCAACGAGTGTATTCCCGCTATTCAGCTTGGCCGTTGTTACGGTGTCTTCTTCGTAATAGGAGTCGTAATGGTCGCTATAGAACTGAGCGCGCGCAGCACCGACGAAGGTGATCTTACGCGTGTCTTGTTGTGCGTGCGTTTGAATGACACCACACAAGCTTAAAACGACAAGGGGTATATGGTTGATTTTCATCTTCATTTAAAAGAAAGCTTTAAGTTCTACTACAAGTTCTCTGCCCTGAAATGCATCGAGTGGGAAGCTGGTATCTTCAAAGGTGTACCAGCGATGACGGAAATAGAGGCGTGTGTTTTTACCCAGGTCGATATCGCCGCCGATACCGAATCCTTTACCAAATTGGTTGAGGGGGCGGAACGTCTCTTCGCTGATTTCCGTGAGGTAATTTCCTATGGTGCGCTCGATGCCTGCGTAAGCGTTGAACACAAACTTCGGCGTAACGCGGAAGTACCATTCTAATTCGCTGGCGTATTGACGGACGTAAGCCTCTTCATTGGTCACAGGAATCGCTGACAAATCGCGTGAACAGGTGTTGGCTTGCAGCAAGGCGAAGAAGTAGCTTTCGTGGCCGGCGATGTCGTGCTCGTATTTCAATTGCACCTCGGCTGCATTGAAGAATTTCTTGTTAACCACAACGCCCAAAGAGTCGTCCGAAAGCTTTACGGTTTCGTAGACGTCGCGGTATACATCGGAGTAACGACCGTATGGTCCCACATTGGCCGGGAAATTCCAACGCCAGAAGCGCGAGCGTGTGAATTGATTGATGGGATGCCCTACCGTGATGACTGCCGCAGCAGGATTTATTTCTGCTGATGCGCCGATACCCGCACTGATTTTGAGGCGTTGAACTTTTGCCTGAATGTTGAGGTTGAGTCCCTGACGATTGTTGGTCATCTGTCCTACACGCGTGACCGAACTGCCGAAGGGCAATAGGAGGGAAGAACTACCGATGCTTCCCGCCGGGATGTCATTGACGGTATACTCGCGCACTGAAGTGTTCCAGTACACCCCGTTGTTGTTCACCACTTTGGGGCTGATGCGGAAGTAATGCAATTCAATCACCGGTTTATCTCCTTTGATAACGTTGCTTGCCTTGAGTTGCAGCACCTCACCCCAGCCTTCATTATGGTTGGGCGAGAAATAGTCACCCATTCCGACTTCGCCTTTCAGCAAAACGCCGAATTGTTGGTATTGAAATTCCGTAGTGATCACGTTCAAACCGAATTGCTCGGTGGCGAGACTGTCGGTGAAATTGCGTGTGCTGATGCTGTTGAGACTAACAAATGCGTTGCCTGCGAAATTCTTTTTAATGCGACCACCGAAGGCATAGTTTGGGGTTTGGGTAAACCCGCCATTTTGTTCTGTTTTGCCCGCCATGAGCGTGCAAGAAAGGTTGCCCGGTAGTTGAGATCCATTCACCACGACTCCTTGAAATGCCCTATTTCCCCAGCGTGCATCCTGATCGATAGAACCCTGATCGTAGTATTGCTTGTATCGATTTGCGACATTACTTCCCATGGGGTCCCAAGGGTTACGTTCAAAAAGCATGAAGCGATTGTATCCCTTCCAGGAAGCAAAGGTGAGATCGGAGATAGCAAGCCATTGAATACCACCAACGGTTGTGTTCCAGGAACCGTACTTCGTTTTGAAATTACCATACAGATTCATGCCGAGCATAGCTCCCAAATTGCCTCCCAAGGGCACTGAGCCTAGCGGGTACTGAATGTCGGGACGCAAGCTATCGGGTACCTGTCTGCCGTATGATGGGCTGATGCTCCCATTGAGGAATTGAAACATGCGCACATCGAAGCCCCACGATGATCCACCCGGAAACTGACCGCTCACATTGAGCAGCAGGTTGGGTAGCTGCGCATCATCGCCGATAAACAATGAGCGCGGCAAAACTGTATCACCCGGCGCTGAAGTGAGCGTGTACGGCATCATCTGGCGGGTATAGGTGGCGAAGAAGCGGTAGAAACCGTTAATCTGCAGACTGCCTTTGGGCTTTTGGAATTCCTTCGGTGTGAGGCCAAGGGAAGGGTAGGTGTTCGCCGTAGTATCGCGCAGCAGCAAAATATCGAATTGCTTATCCGTCTCTGATTGAGCAACCAGCACATGCAGCGATAGCACCGCCAGAACCAGCGTGAATAGAACTCTTTTCATCATTGCATTTCCAGTTGTTTGAATTTCACCATGCGGGCAGGTTCTTCGCCTGAACCTGCCGGTACCACATAAAATGGGATATTACCGTAGGCACAATGTCCATGTCCGTCGGTTACTTCATAAAACAGGCGATAGGCGCCTTCCGTTTTAGGTGCACGGAAGGAACCGCTTTCAATGGATTTGTCTTTGAATAAACCGCTGACAGGAATCGGTGCTGTTTCTGCATCTCCGCCGGCTTTGATGTCGGTGCTCTCCGGAACGATTTGCCACCGTGCCTGGAGTTTGTCGTTTTCAGGATCTGTCACAATTGCATTTGCGGAGTACTTTTTCTCTGCAGTGAGCATAATGGATTCAACTGCTTGTTTGCCATCTATGATTAATGAGGACAAATGCGGTGCTTTGTTCGCCGGCTCCTTTCCACTCCAGAAACGTTCCAGATCATCGATAGGTTCGGCGCGCAAACCATCACGGGTAAAGAGACCATACCAGGTGGAGGTTGTTTCTTGTTTGAATCCCCAGAGGAACACATAGGAGCCCATGCAGTTTTTGGATGCCGCCAGGATTTCGTTCTCATAACGCTCCTTGTAGGAAACGGCCTTCTCCGCGCTGGTCTGTTCGATGGGCGCACCCCAGCGGGTTTTGGTTACTTCCCAATGACCGTTTGGTCCCCACTC
>CANHYZ010000270.1 GCA_947464885.1 Flavobacteriales bacterium | reverse complement strand
TACGCAATATGGGCGTGAGTAAAATCGGCACGGTACAGGAGATGCCGGTGGAATTGATGGAAAACGCCTTTGGGGATAATGGCGTGATGATTTGGCGCAAGGCCAACGGCATCGACCCATCGCCGGTCGTGCCTTATCAGGAGCGTAAGTCCATATCGACCGAGCGTACATTCGATCGCGATACCATTGATGTCGTCAAGCTGCGTGGTATTCTGTTGGCGATGGCCGAGAATCTGGCCTTCCAGTTGCGCCGTGGTGACAAGTTGACCTCCTGCATCACGGTGAAGATTCGCTACTCTGATTTTCAAACACACACCCAGCAGTGCCGCATACCGTTTACTTCGGCCGATCATCTCATCGTGCCGCGTGTATTGGAATTGTTCGATAAAATGTACAACCGTCGCATGCTCGTGCGCCTCATTGGCGTGAAGTTCAGTCACCTTGTGGGTGGCGGTTATCAAATCAATTTATTTGATGATACCGAAGAGCGGATCAATCTGTATCAAGCCATGGACAAGATGCGCGAGAAATATGGCGACCGTGCTGTGGTCAGTGCCGCCGGCATGATGGCCAAGTCCATCGGTCGCTGGAATCCGTTCAATGGCGAAGCGCCGCCGCTGTTGGCCAATCGTCGTCAATAACCTCACCCAACCGTGCTCAATAATCACTCGTACTATTCACTGCGCTATGGGACACTCGAGCCCTCAGCTGTGTTGGATTTAGCAGATCAGCTCGGATATCGTTCACTGGCGCTGACCGACATCAACTGCACCGCGGGTATCATTGAGTTTGCGCGATTGGCATTGAAGAAGGGTATGAAGCCGGTCGCGGGGATTGATTTTCGCGACGGCGTCAAGCAAGCCTATGTGGCGTTGGCAAAGAACAACGAAGGATTTGCCGTCATGAATGAGTTTCTCTCACGGCACTTACACGCCAAAGAAACCATCCCACCGCGTGCACCTCAATGGGAAAACGTTTTTGTTATTTATCCGTTGAGTCGCTTGCTGGAGGGAATAATCACGGCAGAATCTATCGGTGAACATGAATTCATCGGCGTGAGTTTGCGCGATATGGGCAAACTGCGGTTTTCCAAAGTTTCTATACCGCTCCATAAGTTGGTGTATATGCATCCGGCATCCTTTGCGACCAAGCGTGATTTTAATGCGCACCGACTGTTGCGGGCTATCGACAACAATACACTGCTGAGCAAGTTGTCACCGGAGGAGCAAGCTGATGCGGATGATCGGTTATACCCTGAAGCGCATATTCGTGCATGTCTTGATGAGTATGCGGACACCTTGGATCGCGCTGAGCGTCTGCTCGAAGCATGCAGCATCGACTTCGCATTTCAGGGTGACACCCACAAGAATCTGTTGAATTACGGGTCAAGCGCAGAGGAGGATGAGGCGCTGTTGCTTTCGCTTTGCCGAGAAGGATTAACGTATCGCTATCCCGATGCCGGTCCCGAGGTGATGCAGCGTCTGGAGAAGGAGTTGCATTTAATACGAGAAAAGAAATTTGTATCCTATTTTCTCATTAACTGGGATATTGTCAATTACGCGCGCAGCAGGGATTTCTATTATGTAGGTCGCGGAAGTGGGGCCAACAGCATCGTCGCCTATCTCTTGCGCATCACCGATGTAGATCCGCTGGAACTTGATTTGTATTTCGAAAGGTTCATCAATTTATTCCGACAATCACCGCCTGATTTTGATATCGACTTTTCTTGGAAGGAACGCGAAGACATCACGCGTTACATTTTTGATAAGTTCAGGAACGCCACGTTGCTCGGGGCTTTCAATACGTTTCAGTATTCCGCTGTGGTGAGGGAATTGGGTAAGGTGTTTGGATTGCCAAAGTCCGATATCGATATGCTGAGCGATGGCAAGTTCAATTATGAAGAGCTCGACACCATGCACCAGCAAGTGTTGCGCTATGCGACGTACTTGAAAGATTTCCCTAACTACATCAGCATTCACTCGGCAGGAATACTCATTACCGAACAGCCTATTTACTGCTACGGCGCTACATTTTTACCGCCCAAGGGTTTTCCTACGGCCATGTTCGATATGCATCAAGCAGAGGACATCGGCATTAACAAACTCGACATTCTTTCGCAGCGCGGGTTGGGTAAAATCAAGGATACACTCGCGATTATACGCTACAATCAGCCGGAGAAATCTGATATCGACATACACGACATCAAACGTTTCAAAAGCGATGACCAATGCAATGATATGCTCCGCCGCGGCGAAGCATTGGGTTGTTTCTACGTGGAGTCGCCGGCCATGCGCATGCTGCTCACCAAGCTTCAAACTCACAATTACATTGGTTTGGTTGCGGCCAGTTCGGTGATACGTCCAGGTGTTTCCTCATCGGGTATGATGCGGGCATATATCATCCGCGAGCGTATCCCTGAGCGCAGAATGGAAGCACCTGAACCCTTGATGCGATTAATGCCGGAGACGCATGGCGTGATGGTTTATCAGGAGGACGTGATAAAGGTAGCGCATGAGTTTGCGGGATTAACCCTTGCCGAAGCCGATGTGTTGCGACGTGGTATGAGTGGCAAGTTTCGCGGGCGTGATGAATTTGATCATGCGCGTAATCGCTTCCTGCAAGGAGCGCTGACTAAAGGACACAGTGAAACGTTGGTCCGCGATGTGTGGCGACAGGTTGAGAGTTTTGCGGGTTATGCTTTTGCTAAAGGACATAGTGCGAGTTATGCTGTGGAGAGTTATCAGTGTTTGTTTTTGAAAGCATACTTCCCATTGGAATACATGACGGCCACCATCAACAATTTCGGTGGATTTTTCAAAACGGAAATTTATGTGCATGAAGCGCGCATGCATGGTGCGACGATAGAGGCGCCTTGTGTGAATTCGTCGGGCGATGAAGCTGTGCTTCGCGGCAACGTTATTTCGCTTGGATTACAAATGATCAAGGGTTTGGAGATGGGTGTTCGAGAGAATGTTGCCAGGGCGCGAGAGCATGGCGTATTTCAATCGCTCGATGATTTTTTGGATCGTGTTGCTGTCGGGCTTGAGCAGGCAACCTTACTGGCGCGTGCCGGAGCGTTGCGCTTCACGGGGATGGGAAAAAAGGAATTGCTTTGGCAACTGCACTTTAAGTTGGGTAGTCACTCGAATTCATCCACCGAGCATTTGCTTTTCACCACGCGCAGAGCAGATGCAAAGCTCCCACAGTTGGAGCATCATTGGTTGGAAGACGCGTATGATGAGCTCGAGCTGTTGGGGTTTCCGTTGTGTCATCCTTTTCAGCTCATCGATTCTTCGATGTTGCCGCATGTAGCTTATGTGACGTCAGAGCAACTCAAGGAAAACTTGCACAAGGAAATCCACATAGTGGGATACAAGGTCACGTTGAAGCCCACGGGCACAAGCAAAGGCGAGGGGATGTTCTTCGGGACGTTCATAGATGAGCAAGGCCACTTTGTGGATACCGTTCACTTTCCGCCGGTGGCCAAGGCTTTTCCGGCAACGGGCTGGGGCCTCTTTCACATCTGTGGAAAGGTCAGCGAGGAGTTTGGCGCATACACCGTAGAAGTGCGATGGATAAAGCGTATTGATTTATTGCCGGATCCGCGTATGTCGGATGGCCCTTCCCATCCGGCGCTCATGCGCAAGGGCAGCGGCAACGATCGATGGGTCAATCGAACACTGCACGGTAAACCTAAATTGAAATGAAAAGTCCCGCACGAAGGCGGGACTTTCAAGTTGGTGTGGTTGCAATCGTTTCTTATTGCTTGATGAATTTCTTTTGTTGAATGCCGCGCGCTGTTGTCGCTTCCACGAAGTAAACTCCGGGTGCGAGTAGGCTGATATCGATACGCTGCTGCATGGCATTTACGCTGCTCACCGTTTTTCCGGTGATATCGAGAATGGTCACTTGTGATTGTGTGATGCCATTCACTGTGATGAAATCGTTGGCAGGATTTGGATACACTTCGAAGTTGCTTGTAGCAGGTTCTTCGATGGTCACCAGATTTTCACCTTCAAT
>CANHYZ010000269.1 GCA_947464885.1 Flavobacteriales bacterium | reverse complement strand
GAAGCAAGACCGTGTAAAACGATGTTGAATTGTTTTCGATGTGGCCAATTTACACATAATACATCCATCCGAATTTGCGTTACTTTGCTTTGAGAATGAAAACAAGGACAATCGGTTGGGCCTTAACGGCGCTGATGATGTGCAGCGTTGATCATGCGTGGTCGCAGGATGGCTGTGTGTATGCGCCTTCCGGAAAGATTCAGAAGCTACTGGATCAGAGTTTCGATATGAAAAAATACGAAACTAATGAGCGCATTGAGTTTCTGGAAAAGGCATTGGACGAGGACCCGAAGTGTACACCGTGTCTGATGCGACTGGCTGAAATCGAATTCAAGGTTGCCAAACGCGGAGGTTCGTTTGCTTCTGCTAAACAACACCTGGAACAGCTCGATGAGCTTTGTCCAAATTACCATAGCGAAGTGTATTATCAACTCGGGGCTATGTATTATGCCGACAGGGAATACGAAAAGGCACTTGCCGCATTCGAAAAATTCCTGCGCTTCCCTGATGCCGATCCAACTAAGTTTGAAAAGGACTATCAAAAAAAGTATGGCGAAGTCGAGGACGCACTGAAAAGCGTGAAGGCCTATGCCGATATCTACAAGGATCAGCCCGATTACAAGCCGGTCAAGGTTAATGGAGTCTCCTCGCCTACCGATGACTATCTGCCACTCATTTCTCCCGATGGTGAAATCATGTTTTTCACACGCACGATTGTCAAACAGGCTAAGGGCGATGTGGCTCCGCGCACGTATGAGCATTTCTCGTGGTGCAAGCGCCCCGACATCAACACATTGTTTGACGAAGGCACGGCGCTACCGGAGCCCTTTAATCAAGGAGCCAATTGCGGTGGTGCATCGATAACCGTTGACAACCGCGAGCTCATCGTGGCGATGAAGAATCCGAACCCTAAGAACCCGGATAACATCGATCTGTTCTCGACAAAATACAATCTCGTAACCAATGTTGCCGGGGAGAAAATCTACCAATGGGGTGCACTGGAAAGTTTAGGCGATTTGGTGAACACTCCGGATGGTTTTGAGGGGCAACCTACGCTCAGCGGTGATGGTAAGACGCTCTATTTCGTGGGCGTTCGCCCGGAATGCATCAAGGATCCCAACGGTAACTTTTCACACGATATCTTCTTTACCCGCCGCGGGAAAGATGGATCATGGGGAAAAGCTGAGCTGATTGGTGGAGGCATCAACACGCCTGGACAAGAAAAGGGACCGTTTATGCATAGCGACAGCAAGACCTTGTATTTCGCCAGTGACGGTCATATCGGAGTAGGTAAAATGGACCTCTATTTCTGCAAAGTGCAGGACGACGGCACCATCAAGGAGATCAAAAACATCGGTTATCCAATCAATTCGGAAGCAGATGAACTAGGGATTGTCGTCACGAGCGACGGTGAACTGGCCTACTTCGGAGCTCGCAACTTCCAGAATAACAAAGGATGGGATGTCTATGAGTTCAAAATGCCCGAAAAGGCCAAGCCCGAAAAGGTCATGGTTGTAAAGGGACAGGTGAAAACGAAGTCGGGCGAGCCACCTGCACAAGCCAAGGTCGAAATTCAGTACACGGAAAGTAAGCAAAAGGAAGAAGTCACGGTAAACGCTGATGATGGAAGCTACGCCGCTATCGTGAAAATCAGCAAAAATGAGAACGTCACCTTGAGTGTCGAGGGCGACGACATCGCCTTTAATTCGAGAGTGATTGCCAAGAAGGATGATCCGGCACCCGTAGTAACCAAGCTCAACATGGAAACGCGCGAGGCCAAAGCTGATGAGGCGTTTGTTATCAATGACATCTACTACACTACGAATAGCGCTGATATTGAAGAGCGTTCGAAAATCATTCTCGATGCCTTCGCAGGCTATTTAATGAAGCATCCCACGATGGTGATTGAAATATCGGGTCACACCGACAGTCGCGGCGACGACAACGCTAACAAAGCCTTATCGGCCGAGCGTGCGTTTGAAGTCATGAAATACCTGGTTGATCACGGCGTCGAGTCCAAGCGTCTCTCCTATCAAGGCTATGGCGAATCCAAGCCTGTAGGCGACAACAACACCGACGAAGGACGGTCCATGAACCGAAGAACGGAGTTTGTGATAAAGAAGTTGTAAGGGACGGATTACGATGATTCAAAGAAGTATGACGGATTTTATTCAGCAGCTCAAATACAGGAACGAAACGCTGTTTTATTTCGGCGTCGTTTGCTTGGTTATTTCAATTCTGTTTTTTATTTTATCGAGGTTGTCCTCCACGGAAGTATACGGAGTCAGCTCTTGGTATAAACCACTGAAATTTGCGTTTTCCACGTTGACGTTTTCCTGGGCCATGGCCTGGTATTGCTTTTACCTTCCGGACTTCAATATCAAGTTATTTAATTGGGCAATAATCCTATTGCTGGGATTTGAGATTTTTTACATTGCTCTTCAAGCCGGACGCGGGCAGCTATCCCATTACAATGTTTCTACGCCTGTTTATTCCGCTTTATACTCACTCATGGCTTTTGCAGCTTCAGCCGTTACAATCTACACGGCATATGTGGGTTTCCTGTTTTTCAAGCATTCATTTCCGGAATTGCCCATTTACTACGTATGGGCAATTCGCTTTGCAATCATCCTATTCGTCATTTTCTCATTTGAAGGATTTGCAATGGGCTCGCGCATGAACCACAGTGTGGGAGCGCTTAATGACAATTCAAATTGGTTTATTGTCGGCTGGAGCAAAACCGTTGGTGATTTGCGCGTATCCCATTTCATTGGAATGCACGCCTTACAGCTAATCCCCTTTCTTTCGTATTACGTGTTGAAGAATGTAAAACTGACCATAGGTCTTTCAGTCCTATACGGACTGCTGGCATTAGCCACATTGATACAGGCACTTCAAGGAAGGCCCCTCATTAAGTCGAAAAGGCCCACCCTTGAAGTGAATGATAATGCGAAATAAGCAGGAGGAAGAAAAGAGCGCAATCAGAATGATTTCAAGCGCTGCATCCATAATGAAACCTCATTTTCAGCAGCCAACATCAAGAATAGCAATGCCCACAATGGTTAGTGTCACTTAATCCCCCACTCGCCACTTGTCACTAGTCACTCGTCACTAGTCACTAATGATTATGTTCCCCACCCGGACCATGTACATGACCATGGGCAATCTCATCAGCTGTAGCTTCGCGCACTTCGATGACCTCAACACTGAAATGTAATTCAACGCCGGCCAGCGGGTGGTTGGCATCAACCGTAACCAAGTCACCTTCTACACCGGTAACGGTAACGATATAACGACCCTGATCGTTGCCGGCCTGAAATTGCATGCCGACTTGGGGGACCGTGCCACCGAAAGCCTCAAGAGGCACCTGCTGAACGTAATCATCGTTGCGCACACCGTATCCTTTTTCCGGAGCGATAACGACTTGGAAGGCATCGCCCTGAACACGTCCTTCGAGCCCTTCTTCCATCCCGGGAATCAGGTTGCCGAAGCCGTGAAGGTAGTGAAGTGGTTGTTTGCCCTCGCTGCTGTCGAGTACTTGGCCTGCGTTATCCTTTAGTGTGTAGTGGATAGCGACTACTTTTTCTGCTGAAATTTGCATGGTGTTATGTGATTAATGCCGGCGAAAGTGGGCATTTTGAATGGGTACAACAATGCGCTTCAGACGGAGGCGGCGAAAGTAGTTGAAATGAAGGGGCAGCCGGAAAATCAGCGGTAAATACCAATGCATTGTTGATATCTCAAAAAAAAAATTACATCAACGCTTGCTGCAAAAGAAAATCTCACTACATTTGCGCCCCTGTTAAAATTGACAGGCGGCATGATAAGCATGTCGGAAGTTCTTTGAAATACCTGATTTTACTGCCGGTGTAGCTCAGCTGGCCAGAGCAGCTGATTTGTAATCAGCTGGTCGGGGGTTCGAATCCCTCCACCGGCTCTATTTTTTAATAGTGGCCTTCGCAGCAAGACATCAGGGGAGTTACCAGAGTCGCCAAATGGGACAGACTGTAAATCTGTTGTCT
>CANHYZ010000268.1 GCA_947464885.1 Flavobacteriales bacterium | reverse complement strand
GCTCATCGAAGGCATGATAGCCTCGAGTTTCGCATTGGGCGCGCGCACATCCTTCATCTATATCCGTGGCGAATATTTCTATGTAGCCCGCATTCTGGAGCAAGCCATCGCTGAAGCGTATGAAGCAGGCCTCCTTGGCAAGAACATCATGAACTCCGGTTTCGACCATGACTGCTATGTGCAGGTTGGTGCAGGAGCCTATATCTGTGGAGAGGAAACAGCCCTCATCGAATCGCTGGAAGGTAAGCGCGGTAATCCACGCATCAAACCACCATTCCCTGCAGTTGCAGGTTTGTACGGCTGTCCTACCGTAGTAAATAATGTGGAAACGATAGCAGCAGTTGTGCCTATCATCAAGGACGGAGGTGCGGCCTATGCGGCAATTGGCGTTGGGAAAAGCACCGGCACCAAACTCATCTCAGCTTCCGGTCACATCAATAAACCGGGTGTTTACGAAATTGAACTCGGTGTTCCCGTAGAAGAATTCATTTACTCTGATCAATACTGCGGAGGAATTCGCAACGGCAAAAAAATGAAGGCAGTTGTCGCCGGAGGTTCTTCGGTGCCGATTCTGCCAGCCGATTTAATCCTGAAAACGGCCGCAGGTGAATCCCGACTGATGACTTACGAAAGCCTCGCCGATGGTGGATTCGCAAGCGGAACCATGCTTGGATCCGGCGGATTTATCGTGATGGATGAAGACACCAGCATCGTCAAAAATCTGTGGAACTTCACACGCTTCTACCACCATGAAAGTTGCGGTCAGTGCTCGCCTTGTCGCGAAGGAACCGGATGGATGGAGAAAATCCTGCACAAGATTCTCGACGGCAACGGAACACTTGCTGATGTGGATTTGCTCTGGGATATTCAAAGTAAGATTGAAGGAAAAACCATCTGTCCGCTCGGTGATGCCGCCTCATGGCCTGTAGCCAGCGCCATTCGCCATTTCCGCAGTGAGTTCGAAGAATATGTTCGCAACGGTAAGAGTATCAAAGATGTGAAACACTATTTCCGCCTACATCAGGTAGCTGAAGCGTAATTAATGAAGCTACTTCGCACATATAGTTTTCTAATACTCTTGCTCACCGCTTTTGTGGCTCGTGCTGAGTGGTTTCCTGAGATGCAACGCAAAGGGAATTTCTTTGGCGGCTGGGGATGGAATCGTTCGATGTATACCAACAGCGACATTCACTTCCAAGGTGACGACTACAACTTCACGCTCCTCAACGTACAAGCAAAAGATCGTCAAACACAGTTTGAAGCGAAAACGTATTTCGGTTTGAAGACGCTAACTATACCTCAAACCAATATGAAGCTTGGTTACTTCATCAATGATCATATCGCTATCACTGCCGGTTTTGACCACATGAAATACGTCATGGTGCAAAATCAAAGCGTATCGTTCGAAGGTTCTATTGATGACAAAACCTATATGGACATGGTTGTGAATGATGCGGTAAAACTCACACCGCAATTCCTCACCTTCGAACACACCGATGGCCTGAATTATCTTCTCTCAGAAATTGAATTCTACCAAGGCATATATAGCGGCAGTTTCATGGACATCAGTGCCTACGGTGCTTTCGGTGTAGGAGCGCTCATGCCGAAGAGCAATGTGAAGCTCATGGGCTATCCGCGAAATGATGCGTATCACTTCGCCGGATTCGGCACCAATGTGAAATGCGGCGCAGAAGTTTTACTCTGTAATCACTTCTATGTGCGTGGCGAAGCGAAGTGCGGTTATATCAATATGCCCGGTATCGTGACGCGTTCTGAAAGTATCAGTGATCGCGCATCACAACAGTTTGGATTTGCAGCCATCGACTTCATGATTGGCTTCAACATTACACCACGAAAAAAACAAGTTAACCCGTTAGAAAACACGTCACCAACCGCAGGTTGAGTGAACAACAGATAAGCAATGGCAAAAGTTACAATCGACGGAATAAGCATTGAAGTACCCGATGGAACAACCATCCTTCAAGCAGCGCGCATGATTGGCGGTGACATCGTACCTCCGACCATGTGTTATCATTCCAAGCTCAAGACCAGTGGCGGATATTGCCGCACCTGCATCGTTAAGGTGTCCAAGGGAAGCGAAAAAGATCCGCGCCCCATGCCAAAGCCCGTAGCTTCCTGCCGCACAACGGTAATGGATGGCATGGAAGTGCAAAACCTTACCTCACCGGACCTTCTGGAGGCACGTGCCGGCGTCGTTGAGTTTTTGCTCATCAACCATCCGCTGGATTGCCCCGTGTGTGACCAAGCCGGCGAGTGCGACTTGCAAAACCTGGCCTACGAAAACGGTAAAGCAGGAACGCGTTACGAGTTTCAGCGCCGCGAGTTTGAGCGTATCGATATTGGCGACAAGATTCAGTTGCATATGAATCGTTGCATTCTGTGCTACCGCTGCGTGAAGACAGCAGATCAAGTTACAGATGGCCGCGTGCATGGTGTAATCAATCGCGGTGATGTCGCTGAGATTTCAACCTACATCCAAAACGCCATCGACAACGACTTCTCGGGCAACATGATTGATGTATGCCCGGTTGGTGCACTCACCGATAAAACCTTCCGCTTCAAGAGCCGCGTATGGTATACCAAGCCAATGGATGCCCATCGCAACTGTACCAAGTGCTCCGGCAAGGTGCGCTTGTGGTACAAAGGCGAAGAGGTGCTGCGTGTCACCGGTCGTCGCGATCAATTCGGAGAAGTGACTGACTGGATTTGCAACGAATGCCGTTTCGATAAAAAGAAAACCAGCGACTGGACCATTGAAGGTCCTGCGCACATCGACCGCGATTCGGTCGTTTCAGCCAACCACTATGAAAGCCTCAAGGCATTGAAAGCGGATATCGATCGTCAGCGTAATTCCTTGCCGCATGGCCAAAAGGTGACTCTCGGTCACGGCGCACTCGACCCCAACAACCAATAAGAAACAGATCAAGCTACCGCTATGGATGCAATGCTTATTTACAAACTCATTCTCTGTGTAATTGTATTCGTCGTTTCCCTGGGAATGGCGGCCTACATGACATGGGGCGAACGCAAGCTCGCGGCTATTCTGCAAGACCGCGTTGGTCCGGATCGCGCCGGCCCGCTGGGACTTCTACAACCGATCGCCGATGGGGTGAAAATGTTCATGAAGGAAGAAATGCTGCCCGGAAAATCCAACCGCTTCCTTTTCATTCTGGGGCCTTGCCTGTTTATGGTGACAGCTTGTATGACGGGTGCCGTTATTCCGTGGGGAAGCGGATTCACCATCGGTGATGTTACGTATCCCATGCAAATCACCGACATCAACATCGGTCTGCTCTATCTCCTTGGTGTGGTGAGTATCGGTGTATACGGTATCATGATCGGAGGCTGGGCTTCCAACAACAAATACTCCTTACTCGGAGCACTGCGCGCTTCCTCGCAAATGATCTCGTATGAAGTAGCAATGGGCCTCGCGCTCATCGCCTTGGTCATGATGACCGGTACGTTGAGCCTTGGTGAGATTTCGCGTCAGCAGGATGCAGGTTTTGCCAATGTCGTATATCAACCATTGGGTTTCCTCATCTTCATCATCTGTGCATTTGCTGAAACGAACCGCGCCCCGTTTGACTTACCTGAGTGCGAAAGCGAATTGGTAGGTGGTTACCACACGGAGTACTCTTCAATGAAACTTGGTCTCTTCCTCTTCGCGGAGTATATCAACATGTTCATCAGTTCGGCAGTAATGGCAACGCTCTACTGGGGTGGCTACAACTTCCCATTCCAGCACGAGTTGGGCTTGGAAGGAAATACGCTCGCTATTCTGCAAACCGTTGCTCTGTTTGCTAAAATCGTCATCTTCATTTTCATCTTCATGTGGGTGCGCTGGACGTTGCCACGCTTCCGCTATGACCAACTCATGCATTTGGGATGGCGCGTATTGTTGCCCCTTTCCCTGGCCAACATTTTCATCACAGGCATCGTGATGTACCTCATGGGAAAATTGAACTAACAGAACAACCACTGCATTACACCATACAATGGCATT
>CANHYZ010000267.1 GCA_947464885.1 Flavobacteriales bacterium | reverse complement strand
GTGAGGAGTAAATGATGAGCTCTGTCTTTTCGTTGATGGCCTGCTCGAGCTGCTTTGCGGTAATCTTGAAGTCCTGTTCTACAGGCGCAGGCAACATCACAGGAATACCACCCACCAAACGAACCATTTCGGCGTAGCTCACCCAAAACGGACTTGGCATAACCACCTCATCGCCGGGATTCACCAGCGCGTAGATTGTATTGGCGATGGCCTGCTTGGCGCCCGTAGAAATCACAATTTGATCGGCTGTATAGGCCAGACCATTATCGCGTTGAAACTTCTCGGCAATCGCCTTGCGCACTTCAGCAATTCCGTTAACAGGCGGGTAATGCGTGATATTATCATCCAACGCCTTCTTGGCGGCGTCTTTAATAAACTCCGGTGTATTAAAATCAGGTTCGCCCAATGATAAGCTCACAATGGGATGTCCTTGTTGCGCCAGTTCGCGACTTAATCGCGCCATGGCCAAGGTTGCCGATTCATTCAGCTGACTTAATAGTTGGGATACATTGCCCGGTTTCGTCTGCGTTTGCTGCATAGTGTAATGGTTGTTCCGCAGACCAATTGCTGTGGCACGCGGAGAGCAAAAATAGAATCAAATGCTATAGGGGACGCGGAAAATTGACCCTTAAAACTGGAAATAGATAAAAGGATGCATATCGGCCGACATGACCTGATAGGCGAAGAAAATCACACCCAGCGAAATGAGTGCTATCGCCGGAATGGGCAGTGAAGCAAAACGCGCGCGGTAATTCTCCTTCCATGCCGCAGGCAACCAATGAATCAGCATGCCCAGTGCGAATACGAGGAACACATTGGCGTAGGCCCAGAGCACATCGGGAGCCACCGACCAATCCATGTGCAGGAAGATTTGTTCGAGCATACTGGTGGCCGACATGAACTCGGTCCAGATGTTATGTTCTTCGTTGAGGCCTGTCCACGATGTATTGCTGCCCGCTCTGAACCACACACGTGTGAGTGTGATGAATGAGAAGGTCAGAAAAATCGCCCAGCCCCTCACCCACCATTTGTCTTTGTGATTTTCCCACGGACTCACTTTTTTCCAGAGCTTGTAGAACACCAGCGCAAAGCCGTTGAGTGCGCCCCATATGATGAAGTTCCAGCTTGCACCGTGCCACAGTCCACCCACCACCATGGTGATCATCAGGTTGAGGTTCGTCGTGAGCCAGGAAGCGAATGACTTCACCCATTGCGCAATGAGAAGCGCGACAGCCATCAGCCCCGCAGCTACCGCGACAACCATCCACGAAGAAGCTAGTCCTGCAATGATCAACACGATGATCGTTATGGCGAAATAGGTGCCTACCGAACCGGCCTTGTTTCCACCCAGTGGGATGTAGAGATAATCGCGCAGCCAATTGGAGAGCGACATGTGCCACCGTCGCCAGAAATCAGCGACGTTGACGGCTTTGTAAGGCGAGTTGAAATTCTTGGTGAGATGAAAGCCCATGAGCAAGGCCACGCCAATGGCCATATCGGTATAGCCCGAGAAATCAGCATAGACCTGCAGGCTGTAACCGTAGATCGCCATGAGGTTTTCAAAACCCGTGTAGGAATCGGGTTTGGCGAATACACGATCAATGAAGTTGACGGCGAGGTAATCGGCTAGGAGAATTTTCTTCATCAACCCATTGAGAATCCAGAAGACTGCCAATCCCCACTCGTGTTTCGTGAGTTGATAAGGCTTGTAGAGTTGCGGGATGAAATCCGTGGAGCGCACAATCGGGCCCGCCACCAGCTGTGGGAAGAAGGTCACGAAAAACGCAAAATCCGAAAACTGCTTCACCGGTTTCAGCGTGCCGCGATAGACCTCGACGGTGTAGCTGATGCTTTGAAAGGTGAAGAATGAAATACCGATGGGCAGAATAATTTTATCGACCTCGAAGTGCGTTCCGAAAAAGCCATTGCTCCAATACGCGAGCGCATTGAACACCGAGCCCTGACTGCCCGTCATGCTGTTGTAGATATCGGTAAAGAAATAGGCGTATTTGAAATAGAAGAGCACGCCCAGATTCATCAGAATACTTACCGCAAGCCAGCGCTTTTTCGCAGCTGCATTGCGCGTGACGTAGATTTTTTTTCCGACTAAAAAATCCCAGATAGCGGTGAAGAGCAGCAGGATAAAAAACAGCCCTGTTGTTTTGTAGTAAAAGAAGATGCTGGCTACAAATAGAAAGGTGTGGCGCATTGCACGCCGGCGATGGATAAAACCATCGACGAGCAGGACGATGCCCAGGAATATCCAAAAGTTAAGCGCCGTGAAAATGAAGGGCGCCTTGGGGTCAAACGCAAAAAAGGATGTGATGTCTGACCACCCCATACAGCTTACTGCTTGCCTTTAAAGGTTAAGGTTTTGCGTGGCTTCTTGTCGTCCGATGACGGTGCTGAGTCCTCTCTTCGCGGTGCATCTTCATCTCTTGGCGCATCATCTCTTCTGGTCGACTCACGTCGTGGAGCAGCCTCACGTCGAGGGGCGTCCTCTCTTCCCGAAGACTCACGGCGCGGCGCACGAGCGGGTGCATCCAACTTGGCGGGACGGCCCTTGGGCACGAACGGCTTGTCGATCCAGGTCTCCTCTTCTTTAGGTTTGGGTGCAGGCTTTGGCTTGCGATCCATTGGAGTTGGACTGTCATCCTCTTCCGCGGCCAACATCTTGTGTTGCGACCACTCATCGGGAATTTCTCCCGTCTTATTGATTTTGATGCCGAACTTGGTCAGTAGGATTTTCCCTTCTTTGAACAGCATGCCGGCCGACTTCTTAAATGTCTTCTTCGACATGTGCAGGCGCAACTTGATTTCTTCGGGATCGGTATCGTCGTTGAGGCGCACGTAACCGCCGTTGCCCTCCAGGTAGTTCATGATCTTCACCTTGGCGTCATCGAGTAGCTCCATGCCTTCGCGCTGCATGCTCACTACGATGTCTTTGCCTTCGACCTTGCGCACATAGCCTTTGATTTTCTCTCCGAGGCGCACGGTATCGGTCATTTCCTGACGGAACAAGGCTCCTACATATTTTCCATCAATGATCACGCGTCGTCCGATTTCAATCTTCTCCGCGATGGTCATCATGACCTCATCGCCACGCTTATACGGAATCTCACGACCGCGCAAATGGCGATTGAGTTTGGTTGTTGCATAAAGACGGCGGTTTTCAGGATCATCAAGGAGAATCACCAATGCCATGCGACCGTCCTCCAGGCTCTCCACCTGCTCTGCGTGCGGAATGAGAACATCGCGGCGCGAACCGATGCTGATGAATGAGCCCAGGCTGTTGGAGCTGAGCACACGGTAGCAGCCCACTTCGCCTACTTGCAGCGATGCCAATTGCGTGGTCGCCTCGAGGTCGCGTTCTTCGTTGTAATAGGTGAAGACCTCCACCTCGGTTCCGAGTTCGGTTTTGGGCTTGAGTTCGCGACGGCCGATGAATACATTATCCTCTTCGCTGCCCAACAGGTAGCCCTTTTCAACGACCTCAAACACCGGCAATGTCTGAATAGTACCCGGATGTATCTGCAATTTTTCCACTAGCAATGCTTCGGGATCTTGATGTCCCGAGGATGCAAAGAAACGGCGAACCGGCGGGTGTTCGGTCATAAACAACGCAAAGTGCTAACAATGGGAGGGGAATGACGGATGACAGATGACGGATGACGGATGGAGACGGGGGACGGAATGCTAGGTAATGGGGACCGATGACAATCCAGCCCCGTAGGGGTGATATGTTACTAGCCCCGTAGGGGCGAAATATTCACTAGCGAGAAGAGTTCGGTTGACCAAGCAGCCCCGTAGGGGCGGCATGTTTGATTCTCCGTTGGAAATGGGCCCCTCGACTTCGCTCGGGAACCACCCCTCGGCTTCGCTCGGGGACCGGGCCATGCGAGATTGATGAACACCTCGGCTTCGCACGGTGGGCGAGCGGTCACCGAGCGGAGCCGAGGTGGGAAGTACTAATTACAAATTACAAATTACGAATTACGGGAAGTGCATCGCTTTTCGTTGATTGCAGGG
>CANHYZ010000266.1 GCA_947464885.1 Flavobacteriales bacterium | reverse complement strand
TGTTGGTGAAGAAATTACTTTCCGCGAGCAGGGCTCTATGGCTCAGCCCGGTTTTAACCTTGTAGGTTATACTTGGGACTTCATGGATGGCAGCCAAGAAACCGTCACCACGCCCGGGGCAGAGGTTACCCACGCATTCTCCCAAGCCGGCAATTACCTGGTGCAGTTGTTTGTTCAAGACGACAATCCGGATAATGTTTGTTTGAACTCCAATTTTATATCCCTGGACATTTTAGTGGCCACCATTCCTAGTTTTGCCGGTTTCCAGGAAGATGTAGTGTTGTGCGTTGGTGAGGAACTCAACTTTGAAGCTACACCGCAGCTGTATGAAGTTACCTGGTCAGGTTTTAATGGAGGTGTGGAAATTGAAAACGGCTGTCTGCCGGATACACTGCTTGGAATTTCCCAAGACATTGAAATTTTCCAGATGGGCTTTCTGTCCGGCACGACCATCGAAAGCATCAATGATATCGAAAGCATTTGCCTGGACATGGAGCACAGCTTTATGGGAGACATTGTTATTTATGTAACCTGTCCGAATGGCCAGCAGGTGATGCTGCATCAACAAGGAGGCGGCGGAACTCAGATTGGCGTTCCTGTTCAAGAAGACAACATCAATTGCGACGACCCTGCCACGCAGGGAGAGGCCTGGAATTATTGCTTTACTCCTACTGCGACTGAAACTTGGGTAGAATGGGTGAATAATAGCGGAGGCTTTGGCGGAACTCTTCCCGAGGGCGATTATGAACCTCTAGCACCACTGGATGGGCTTATTGGATGTCCTACCAATGGTATATGGACGCTCACCGTAGTGGATAACTGGGCAGCCGATGATGGTCAGCTTGTAGGTTTTGCGTTAAACCTCGACGAGTCACTTTACCCGGAAGTTGTCGAGTATACGCCGCAAATTTCACCGGATGCTTCCGGTTCCTATTGGACTAGTCCTGCTCCATTTGCCGTAATTGACGGAGCCAGCATGGATGAAATCACGATTACACCCACCGCTGAGGGCACTTTCGAATATACTTACAACGTCATTGATGACTTTGGTTGTTCGAATGACTCGTCATTTTTCGTCACCGTATTTGAAGCACTGCTTGTTCAGGCACCGGATGATTTCTCGATCGGTTGTGATGACTTGCCACTTGTGGCCTCATTCCAAGGGTTGCCGCCTTCAAGCTGCAGCGACTGCGGAGAATTTGCGTATTGTTACTCAGACAACGATAACTTCACCTGGACGTTTTGTCCGGATGTCCTCAACGACGGTACTGCTTTGACGTTCGAGTTTATCGATGGCGCCATGGAGGCCGGATTTGAAGATTTTCTAGTTTACGACGGCGCCTCCACAGCTGCTCCTCTTCTTGAGGCGTGGAGTGGTGGGGATGCATCGGGTCAGACCTGGACTGCAACCAATACCGATGGCTGTATTACCGTCAGTTTCTCTGCAGATGGAAGTATTTCCTGCAATGGCGGTTCATATACTGAATGGACTTATTCCGTATCCAATGGCGGTCCTGAATACGAGTGGCTTTGGACACCGGCAACTTTTCTGGATGACCCCACTATTCAAGGTCCAACGATTGTTGATTTGACAGAGCCTGTCACATACACCGTCAGCGGTTACCCCGTTGGTCATCCTGATTGTGCCAGCTCCGATCAAGTAGTTGTGTCGCTCGATCCGGCCGGTGATCCCGGAGACTCCAACACGATTACGGTGTGTGCCACTGAAGTGTCTTTTCTCATGACCGACAGTTTATTGGGAACACCCTCATCAGGTGGTGTTTGGACGGATGCTACGGGAGCTATAATTGCCGATGGCATGTTTGATCCGGCGACTGCATTAGGCGGTGTTTTCGCTCACGAAATCCCGGGTGGCTGCTTTGATCCGGCGGAACTCACTATTGCAATCTACTCACCTCTTGATTTGTCTATTTCTAATGACACCATTATTTGTCATCAAGGCGAAGTAAGCATGGATGTTTATTCCTTGACAAACGGTCTTCCCCCCTACTCTTATTCCTGGACTTTCGAGGGTGCCGGAGTTGGAAACGGACAGGATATTGATTTCGCTCCAGCGGGTTCAGGACTGGCTTGCGTCGATGTTAATGATGCCTGTGGTTATTCCGCATCTGAATGCTTCGCAATCGAAATGTTGCCCGCAGTTGTAACCACTTTTAGTGCTGACACCACTGAAGGTTGTTGGCCTGAATCGTTTCACCTTTCCATTACTTCAGATCCCACTACCTATACTAATTCCGCATGGACTTTTACCGATGGAAGCAGTTATTTCAACACGAATGATTTGGAAGTAAGTTTTGATAATCCCGGGCAGTACAACGCAACACTTACTTTAAGCAATCTTGTGGGTTGCGAGTACATCGCCAACATGCCACTCAGCTTAGTTAGCTACGCGCCTCCCGTGGCCGGGTATTTGGCCGGTCCGCAACCAACTGACATCTACGATACAGAAATTCATTTTGAGGATGTCACCTCAGGCTATCCGATTCAATCCTATCAGTGGACGTTTAGCGAGCTAGACGGCACGCTCCTGGGAGGATCAAATCAAGCTAACCCGGTGTTTACTTTCCCGAATGCCTTCGGCAACAATTACATTGTCGCTTTGGAAGTGACCGACATCCATAATTGTTCAGACATGACAACAGGCAATACCGTGGTGATTAACGACATACCACAATTCTATATACCTACCGGATTTACGCCGAATAATGATGGTTTGAATGACGTGTTGCAATTCATCGGTGCTGATATCGATGAAACCCGTTTCCAGTTTGAGGTATTCAATCGATTCGGTGAAAAGGTGTTTGAATCCACTGACCCGAATTCAGCTTGGACCGGTAATACTGCGAATGGTGAATACTACGCTCCTAATGGTGTATACTCATGGAGAGCCATTGTAGTGTCCAAGTCAACGGGTGTCAAGAAAGAAATCAACGGTTCGATCATCATCATGCGCTAAGCGCAGCTAGAACAACGTCGGGGGTTCATACAACTCCGCATAATCGTGTTTGCGATAAGCATCCGGCGTGTTTCCCGGTGAGTTTTTACCTCGTAGCGGTTTGACGGTGTGTGCACGCAAGTGTCCGTCATCCAACGGCTTCAGCATGGCCTTTAATGTTTCAATCGGAGTTTCGTTACTCAGCCATTGCAGGAGATTTTCGCCTTCCAAAAAAACCGGCATGCGAGGCTCGTCCAGTTCAGGATTGTTGTGAATCTCTGCCATCAGTGAATTACCGCGTGTTGTTACAATAGCAAATGTGAGCAGCGTCTCCCCTTTCTCGTGATCACGCCACTCATCGCACACACAGGCCACCCAGCGCACGTCCTCCTCGCTCCAATCAATGAAGTAAGGGAACTTCTTTCCTTTGACATGCTTGTATTCATAGAAACCGGTGACGGGTAACAGACCTCTGCGCGTGGAGGCCGCATGTTTGAATGCAGGCTTTTCAAATACTGTTTCTGCACGTGCATTCAGTGTCATGTTACTCATCTCCATGGCCGCACTCCAGTCTTTCGTCCACAGGGGAATCAAGCCCCAGTGCATGTCCTGCCAGTGTATTCCCCCCTGCCCTATAAGTATTGGTAAACCCGGGTGATCAAAACCGGAGATGGCAAACATGGGTTTGCCCTTAATCTGCTCGCGAAAGATGCGCAATGCTTCTTCAATCTCTCCCGGTGTTGACTGTTTGCGCTGTCCCTGCTTTAAGATTCGCTCTTCCAACTGTTGGATGGTGTAGCACATTGATTCGAAAGTAGAAAAAAAATCGTTCGCTGCAAGTTTTCCCGGCAACTCTTACCTTCGTTGTATGAAAGGAAGAACTACCCGGCTGCGTCTATCGCTTTTGATGGTGATTCTATCCTTCGTGCTCGTCACGCATTCCGCTTTTCGCAAAAAGACACCAACAGCAGAACAGAAAATCGAATTGGGCCGTCAATTGTTTTTTGACAAAGCACTCAGTGAACCCAATGGTCAATCGTGCACCGTTTGTCACGCCCCCAAAACCGCATTCT
>CANHYZ010000265.1 GCA_947464885.1 Flavobacteriales bacterium | reverse complement strand
TCAATCGCGGATTGTTTGCCGTGAACTTATGGGGCTATGATCAGGGATGGAATGAAGACATGATGGTGGGTGGCCGCTACCACAACGGCAATATGGCTTATCACGAGAATTATCCATCCGGCGAGTTTTTGGCGCTCGGTGGCGGTGAAGCAGCCACGGGTTATGTGAAGTACACCGATGAAAACAAGGTCATGTTCAGTGATATCGGTGGACGAATTCTACCGGAGTCGCTCGATGGTCAGTCACAATATTTTGGTTTGGGTATGTCGCCTAATGAGAGCTACTGGAACAATGGAAGTTCGCGCGTCATGTTCGATCACGAGTATTTCAACGTCGCTTGGCTAGGCAAAGAGAATAAACTCTATCGTTCGACGAATGGCGGTGGGTCGTTCAGTGAGTTCTACGCCTTCGGGACTTCTGTGAATAATGGCATATATTGGATGGAACAGAGTTATGCCGATCCGAATCACCTCTATGTTCAGCAGGGTGTTGGGAATACGGGTAAAATCTGGCATTCCGCAGACCATGGTATAACGTGGGAGGAAATGGATTTGCCGCAAAACCTGCGCTATTTCTCGTTTTCGTTGTCGGGCACCAATCCATTGGAGCTGTGGATCTCCTTCTACGATGGCAATAATTCCAACAAAGTATTTCGCACGCAGGACGGTGGCACGAATTGGGAGAACCTAACGACGTCGACACTCAATGGTCTTTACCCTTGGGCAATTGCGCATCAATACGGAACCGACGGCGGAGTTTATCTTGCCATGCAGCACGGCGTGGTGTTTTACCGCAACAACAGCATGAGTGATTGGATGAGCTACAGCACCGGTCTTCCTGTGGGAACAGAGCCGCTGCGTATCGTGCCGTTCGTGCGTGATAATGTGGTGCGACTGGCTACGTGGAATCTTGGTGTTTGGGAAGCACCGGCGTATGAGCCGAGCGCACTCATCGCGAATTTTTCGGCAGCGTTTGAAACGTTTTTCTGTCCCGGTGATGAGGTGCATTTTGTGAATCATAGTGTGTGCTCAGCGAATGCAACGTTTGAATGGTCGTTTCCCGGTGCAATACCGTCAACCAGCTCGGCGCCTTATCCGACGGTCGTCTATAATGAGGCCGGCACTTACGATGTAACGCTCACGGTAACGGACGGCGGACAATCGCAGACGGTGACGTACACCAATTACATTGCGAATGCGTCAGCAGATGGAGGTGATTTTTATGAAGATTTTGAGACTGCGGGATTGCCGGAAAATTGGATTGTGGAGGAGGGAGCTGCATGGACGGTGACGGGGGATGCCAGTGGTTTTGGAACAGGAGCTTACAGCATGCGTTACGATAATTATTACAATGATGCACAAGGTGCGCGTCATCGTGTGTGGCTCGGCAAACGCAGTGGTTCCGATTTGGGCATCAGCTTCGACGTGGCGTATGCGCAGTACAGCGATGGTTATTCAGATACGCTGGCTGTCGTTTATTCCACTGACTGTGGCGAAACATGGACCGAACTGTGGAGCATGGGCGGCGATGAACTCAGCACGGCTCCCGACAATACCGGCTATTACGTTCCTGTTGCGGCTGAGTGGGCGAGCTATGGGGCGAATATGCCAGGAGGTATTTACTTTGAGGATGTCATCATCGCCTTTGAGAATCGCGGTCGTTACGGCAATGTGATTTATGTCGACAACATCAATGTGTTTACCAATTTTTCGGTGGATGAAACGAGCGGTACTTCTGCTGCCATGACCGTTTTCCCTAATCCGGCCAGCACGCAGTTGCGCATCAGTGCATCGGACTTGCAAGGCGGCAACTACCGTGTTCAACTTTTTGATTTGGCCGGAAAACTTGTGAGCGAGACAAGTGTTTTTGCAGCCGGAGCGCGTCTCGAAAAGAGCGTTGAATTGCCGGAACTTGCCAATGGACAGTATGTAGTGGTTTTGGTAAGCGAGAAAGAAACGGTAAGGCAAACGTTGAGCATCGTGCGCTAGTGCTCCGCTGAAAAGATTTGAGTAAGAAGGTCATCATTATCGGATCAGGTGTGGCGGGGTTGTCCTCGGCCATTCGCTTGCGTGCAGCGGGATTTGAGGTAGAGGTGTTCGAAGCGAATGACTATCCCGGCGGGAAATTGTCGCAGTTCGAATTGAAGGGTTATCGCTTTGATGCCGGCCCTTCGCTGTTTACCATGCCGCATTTTTTGGAAGAACTCTTTGTCGACAGCGGTGCGCAATTGCGCGATTATTTCAGTTACATCCGTAAAGATGTCGTTTGCACTTATTACTTCGAGGACGATACGCGCTTTACGGCCTATGCAGATAAGAATCGTTACGCCGATGAAGCGGCTAATGTCTTTGCGGTAAAGAAAGAGGATGTCCAACGTTACTTCGAGCAATCAGCTATGAAGTATGAAGTGACCGAATCGCTTTTCCTAAAAAAATCGCTGCACAAACTATCGACTTACTTATCGAAAGAAACCGTTCGCGGCGTGATGAAGTCACATCGACTGGGCTTGATGAATACGCTGGATGCCGAGAATAGGAAGGCATTCAAGGATGAACGCCTGGTGCAGCTGATGAATCGGTATGCGACCTACAACGGTTCATCCCCGTATCGTACCCCGGGCATCATGAGTATGATACCGCATCTCGAGCAACATTATGGAACGTTTTTTCCGAAGGGTGGAATGATTAGTATTACCAATGCCATGTTTCGCAGAGCGCAGGAGATGGGCGTTGTTTTTCATTTCAATAAACGGGTAGATGAAATTGCCGTGTATGAGGATAAAGCCATGGGTGTGCGTATTGGCGATAATACAATACAAGCTGATCTCGTGCTGAGCAACATGGATGTGATGCCGACTTACCGCCGATTGCTGCCCCGAGAAAAAGCGCCGGAGCGCACCTTAAAACAGGAACGTTCTTCCTCGGCATTGATATTTTATTGGGGAGTGAATCGCGAATTTCCCGAATTGGATTTGCACAACATCTTTTTTGCATCCGACTATAAAAAGGAGTTTGACGTGTTGTTTGAAGGGAAAACCGTTGCCGACGATGTAACAGTGTACGTGCATATTTCTTCTAAAGACGAAATGGCCGATGCGCCTGCGGGCTGTGAGAACTGGTTTGTGATGGTGAATGTTCCGGGCAACAAGGGGCAGGATTGGGACGCGTTGATTCCACAGATTCGCGAGCGCGTTATTTCGAAGTTGAATCGGCTGTTGAAGTGTGATATATCAGCTCATATCGAAGCTGAGCACATTCTAGATCCTCGCGGCATTGAATCGCGCACGAGCAGTTACCGGGGATCCTTATACGGCGCGGCGAGCAACAATCGTTTCGCTGCATTTCTGCGTCATCCCAACTTTTCGAGTCGCATCAAGAATCTCTATTTCTGCGGAGGCAGTGTGCATCCCGGCGGTGGCATTCCGCTATGTTTGATGTCGGGAAAAATTGCATCGGATATTATACGTAAAGACCAGTGCTAGAGAAGTACAACACATATCGCATGCCTTTGGCCATTGGCTTGGTGTGGCTCTTTCATGTGTCGGCCATCATCGGAAGTGTGCTTGGTCACAGCGATTGGTTCATTTCACTTACGCCGCTCAATCTTTCGTTAAGTGCGGCTTTAGTGTTGCTTACGATTTCGCGCACGGTTTGGCCGGCGTTGCTTATTCCGTTTGTGATTGGTATGGCTGCCGAGTGGGCGGGCGTGAATAAAGGTTGGATTTTCGGAATCTATTCTTACGGTGAAAATTTAGGTTGGAAGTGGCAAGGTGTTCCGTGGATGATTGGGGTGAATTGGGCCCTGCTTGTTTTTGCCACGCACGCGATTGCCAGTCGTTTTTCCAAATCGGAGTGGGGCATTTCGATTTTCGCATCGCTCCTGATGGTAGCCCTTGATGTATTGATGGAACAGTGTGCTCCGACAATGGATTACTGGCAGTTTGTCGGTGGGGTTCCCTTGCAGAATTACATAGGTTGGTTTTGTACAGCGATGGCCGCGCATCTCCTGTACGTGCGGTATGCCAAGGATCGGGGCCATGCCTTAGGTATTCATCT
>CANHYZ010000264.1 GCA_947464885.1 Flavobacteriales bacterium | reverse complement strand
GTAATCGCACCAATCTGAAGCGCGGTGAGCGACTGCGCCAATTTGAAGATAGAACCCGGACGATATTGAGCTTGCGTTGCGCGATTGAATAAAGGCTTCTGCACGTCGTTTAGCAACACATTGAAGTTGTGTCCGCGCACACGTCCGACCAGCAAATTCGGGTCATACGTTGGCGCCGATACCATGGCAAGGATTTCTCCCGTAGAAGGTTCGATGGCGACAATACAACCCCGCTTGTTCTGCATCAGCTTCTCGCCGTAGGCCTGCAAATCAGCGTCCATCGTACACACCAAATCGGTACCGGGTGTGGCCGGCATATCCTCTTTATCGCCAATATGTTCCTTGATGTTTCCGACGTTATCGCGGAACGCATAGTTAATGCCCTTAACACCGCGCAACTCTTCCTCGTAAGCCTTTTCAATTCCACCTTTACCCAAATACTCCTGCTTGGTGTAATAGGGGTTTTTCTTGTACTCCTCAGGAGAGATTTTACCAACGTCACCCAAAAACAAGGCTCCTACACTTTGCGGGTAGACGCGCAGTGTTCGCGATTCTGCATAAAACCCCTTGTATTTATAGAGCTGCTCCGACATCGCAGCATAGTCGCTCGGTGTAATTTGTTCGACGAGCAATTGCGGGCGATGGAATTCGCCGCGGGCTTTGGCTTTTGCAAAAAGATTGTCGATGTCCTGTTTCTTAATGCGCAGCAACTGGCAAATCGAGGTGGTGTCGAACGCTCCCACTTTCTTCGGTACAACCATTAAGTTGTAGACGGTCTGGTTCGTTACGAGCATTTTCCCGTTACGATCGTAGATGATTCCGCGCGGCGGATAAAGCGGAATCTCTTCTTCGGTGAGTGCTGTAGCCTGCTCCTTCCATGTTGAGTTGACGACTTGAAGAAAGAACAAACGGACGACGTAGATGATTGCGATAACGCAAACGATCAGGATAATCGTAATCTTCCGTCCGTCGTATTGGTTCACAAAGAAGCGTTTTTAGAATTGTAGATCAGGTATTGACCGATAGTCATCAACACAAGTGTAGCAAACGTGCTCAACAAAATGTGCAGTACCTGATATAAAAAATCCGAAAATCGAAAAACTTCCATGACGAAAAACCAACTGTGATGGGCCAGCGTTAGAACGCCTGCATAGGTGACATACCAAGCTAATCCCATGCGCTGCACCGTGGGCCGTTGCGTTAGGTCATAGCCTTCGCGCGGTGCGAGAATTTTCTGAACGATGGGCTGCAGGAAGCCCAAAAAGATACAGGCCGAAGTATGCAATCCGATTGGTCCTGAAAAGTAATCCATCAATAGCCCGACCATAAAACCCACGAGCATCACAAACCACTTGGGCGTTTCAAAAGGCAACATGAGGATGGCGAAAATATAGACCCAAGGAAAAATCAATCCATCAAACAGTTGGACGCGACTTACGACCAGTGCTTGTAAGAGCACTAAAAAAAGCACACGCACTATGTTAACGCTTACTGTTTGCAGCATCTTGTTGTTCTACTTTATTCAAGAGGGTATCTTGTTCTTCTTTAAAAATATCACTCACGACCAGCACGTGATCCAATCGACGAAAATCAGCACCCATGCGCACTTTGATAAGGTGATAATCATTGTCGGTGTCGTCGACCCATTCAACGACTCCCACATGAATATTGGCCGGGAAATACGTTGAATAACCGCTAGTAACGATGGTGTCGCCGGAAGCTACGGGAATGTTTTTCGGGATATCAATAACGTCGGCCAATTGGGCATTTCCCCCGCGCCACACCAATGAACCGAAAGCGCCTGATCGCTTCAAGCGAACACTGGCCTTAAAATCGGAGTGAATAACAGGCATCACAACAGCGAAATGTTCACTCGCACTGCGCACCACGCCCACAATATTCCCACCGGCGATAACACCCATATCGGCTCTCACCTCTCCCAACATCCCTCGATCAATCGTAATGTAATTCTTCTCCCGATTCACGGATGCGTTGACCACCTTGGCTGTTCGATAGAAGTAACGCTGCATGGTTGTCGTGTCGCGCAGGGAGTCCTTCTCGGTTCGCAGTTGCCAGTAATTCTCAGAAGCCGCGCTGCGAAGCAAGGCATTTTCAAGCGACAACTGGTCATTGATTTCTCCCAGTCGCAAATACTCTGACAGCTGCGAGCGACGACTATACACCGAACCAACTAGATCGGAACTATGGCGCACCATTTCTGCAGAATGAAATCGATTGTTTCGGAAAAGCAGTGACAGCGCCAAGCCTTGGAGCGCCAGGAACAAAAGAAAAAGATAAAACCGACGGAGTAATGCTAGAATATTCTTCATCGATTCGCTTCGCTGCTAAGGGGTCTGGAGTTAGGTGAATGCAAACGCGCCATGAATCATCACTCGCGCATGAGGAACTGGAACTTGTTGATGTTCTTCAATGCGATTCCTGTGCCACGCGCAACGGCGCGCAACGGATCGTCGGCAACGTGCACCGGGAGTTTGGTTTTATTGCTGATACGTTTATCCAATCCGCGCAACAGGGCACCGCCACCCGCCAGATAAATACCTGTTTTGTAAATATCGGCCGACAGTTCAGGAGGTGTATTTTCCAAACAACTCATGATGGCTTCTTCGATTTTAGAAATCGATTTATCCAATGCGTGCGCGATTTCAGAATAAGACACCGCGATTTCCTTCGGAATACCGGTCATCAAGTCGCGTCCACGCACATTGTAGTCAGCCGGTGGATTGTCTAGCTCAGGCAACGCTGCACCTACCTCGATTTTGATTTGCTCTGCCGTGCGCTCACCAATCAAGATGTTGTGCTGACGGCGCATATATTCTTCAATGTCTTGCGTGAGTTCGTCACCCGCAACACGAATGTTTTTATCCGTTACGATTCCACCCAAGGCAATGACGGCAATCTCTGAAGTACCACCACCGATGTCGATAACCATGTTACCCATGGGCTCTTCCACATCAATACCAATACCGATTGCGGCGGCCATTGGCTCGTGGATAAGGTACACTTCTTTCGCGCCGGCATGCTCAGCGCTGTCTTTTACCGCGCGCTTTTCCACCTCGGTGATACCCGATGGAATGCAAATAACCATGCGCAATGAAGGCTGAAACAATCCGCGACCCTTGGCAATCATTTTAATCATGCCCTTGATCATGTCTTCAGCAGCGTGGAAGTCTGCAATAACGCCATCCTTCAGCGGGCGAATGGTCTTGATGTTCTCGTGGGTTTTCCCGTGCATCTGCTGAGCTGTGCGTCCAACCGCTACCGTTTTATTGGTTTGGCGATCGCGAGCAATGATACTCGGTTCATCAACCACCACCTTATCGTTTTGAATGATGATGGTGTTGGCCGTGCCAAGGTCGATGGCAATTTCTTGTGTTAAGAAGCTGAATAAGCCCATGCGTGGTTTCGTCTTGTAGTTGTTTTCCGATGGTTCTTGTGTGCTCAAAAAAGTCAGATATCGCACGTATCCGACAACACACACTTTCTCGGTTCAAATATATCTTGCTGATATAGGATTAACAGGAGGTTATCCACCTAAAAAACGTGAGTTATTAACCGCGTAACGAAGGGCGAAGGGCGAAGGGCGAAGGGCGATGGAGAAGAGAGGTCGTCGTATTTCACCCTTCGCCCTTCGCACATCAATTACTATTTTCGCATTCTAAAATTTACCTATTATGGCATTTACTCTTGCACCCCTTCCCTACGCATTCGATGCTTTGGAACCCCATATCGACGCTCGCACCATGGAAATTCACCATGACAAGCACCATGCGGCGTACACCAATAACCTGAACGCTGCAATTGCAGGCACTGACCTGGAAAACCTCACCATTGAAGAAATTCTGGTAAAGGGTTTTGACAAAATGCCCGTTCGCAACAACGGCGGTGGTTTTTACAACCACAACCTGTTTTGGGAAATCATGACTCCCGGTGGATCTAACGTGCCAACAGGTGCTCTGGCAGCCGCTATCGACGAGGCATTCGGAAGCTTTGACAAGTTCAAAGAAGAATTCACCAAGGCCGGCGTTACGCGCTTCGGTTC
>CANHYZ010000263.1 GCA_947464885.1 Flavobacteriales bacterium | reverse complement strand
GTTGAGTTATCAGGGAAAGTGAGGGTGTAGGTTATTGTCAGCAAGCTGCCGTTGATCTGACCGGTTCCAACAATACCCCAGTTCTGTCCATTCAGTGCGAAGTTTTGCTGAGCAATGTTCAGCGTTGTTCCACTAACGGCGGCACTGATAACGCTGCCATTAAGCGCTGCAAAGTTGCTGAGGAGGACTTTGGTCACGCCCGAGCTGGATGTGCCAATGTTGCAGGTGTAGCTGTAGGTCCCACTGGTACAGCTCTCGTTGAAGCTATAGGTCGAGATGAACTTAGCACGTTGCTCTGTTCCGCAATCCGCACCCTCATAACCGGCAGCACAAGCGCATGTTCCGGCATTACATGTTCCTCCGTTAAGACAAGATACATCCGCACAGGGATCTTCCGTACAAGAGACGATTGACAAGGTTACCAATGTGGATACCATGAAGGTAAGTTTCTGCAGTGCTATCATAGAAATTGTTCTGATCAATGAACGCGAAAGTACCTTATCCGATGGCCTTATTCTCATTCATCGTCACCCAATCCACGTCCTTTCTTAGAAAGCTAAGCGTTTTCTCTTCCGAAGATTCCTTAGCAGGAATGTAATTGTACAGCCACGAAGCGTGTTCAGGAAGACTCATCAAGATGGATTCTATTCGGCCGGCCGTTTCCAAACCGAATCGCGTGCCTCGGTCGTACACAAGGTTAAACTCGACATAGCGGCCTCTTCTCAGAAGTTGCCAATTCTTTTCTTCAGGCGTAAACGGAATAGTTTTGTTTGCGCTCACAATGGGGAGATAAGCCTTCAAAAAAGTTCTGCCGACATCACACACAAAGGCGAAGAGTTCCTCCTTGGTGCGTCCGGCATCGGGCTTGAGGTAGTCGAAGAAAATCCCACCAATACCGCGTGTTTCGTTGCGATGCCGAATGAAGAAATAGTCATCGGCCCAAGCTTTGAATTTCGGATAATACGAAGCATCGTATTGATCGCAAACGTCCTTCATGCATTGATGAAAAAAAGACGCCTGATCAACATTCACGTAGGTCGGGGTCAAATCAATTCCTCCACCAAACCAACTGTCACCGGCGTTCGTTTCGAAATAGCGGATGTTCATGTGAATGATGGGGACCTGAGGGGAATATGGATGAATAACAATACTCACGCCGGTGGCAAAAAAATGCGTTGCATCCGGGCTGACCTTGTCCTTCATGAACTGTGGCAACAGTCCTTCCACGGCGCTAAAATTCACACCGCCCTTTTCAATGACATTACCGTGCGTAATGACCCGCGTATGCCCACCACCGGCCACCTCATGCTTCCACGCATCCAAGTTGAAAACGGCCTTCCCGTCTTCAGCTTCCAGTCCCGAGCAAATCTCTTGCTGTATTCGTTGAAATTCCTGTGCAATTGTTTCTTTGGTAATCATGATATTTCCCCTTTGCGCGGCAATATTAAACCGCGAAAAACGATGAGCCTGTCATGGATTTGAAATCAATTGACGCGGTGCAACTCATAGTTGTCAGTGCGCACGATATTGACGGCTGAATTCTCATAACCCGCATCCTTGGCCGTTTTGAAGAAATTGAATTGGGTTGCCAGATAGGAACCGTCAATCTCATTCAGATGTTGACCCAACTCACGTCCGTAGGTCTTAAGGCCTCGACCATAGAACAGCATTACATCGTATCCCACAAAGGCGAAGTTCGATGGTTCCGATTTAAATCGTGAACGATAGGTTTCAATCCAACGTTGGGTTGGGACAACGGAATAATCAACAAACGTGTTTTGCGGAAAATGCACATGGTACTTGTTTCTATCCGCTACGCTGATAAAGTCCATATCATCCCAGGCTTCCGTTCCGAATACCTCCACATTTTTACTACCCAAAGCCTTGAATACTGCGCCTATCACCTTTTTATCGGAGGTTGGAACAAGCACAATATTTCGAGCACCCGTGAGCTTACTCTCCAATGAGAATGTGGCCGGATCGTTGAAGACAACTACACGCTTCAAGCTATCCTTTTTCAACCGAAACCATTCCTCCTTGAAGGCTTCGACAAGTTTCTTATCATCTAAAATCTTGGAGTCGACAAGCACGACATTATCGGCAGCATGCTTCTCTGCCACATAACGGGCCATAGCCATCCATTGTGTTGCTGATCCGGGAACTGTTTTACTGATGGATGGCGCATTCAACAAAACGCGATTAGGCTGTTGCACCGGCACAACCATATGCACTTGGTGATCCTTACACCATGCGGATACTTCCGGAATTACATCCTTGAAAAGGGGCCCAATGACCAGATCGGCCTGCTTCATCACGTCCTTTTTGAGTACGGCCTGAATAGAAACCTTATCATCCAGCACGTCTACCACATGAATCTTAGCCTGCAACCCGGCTGACTCCAAGGAATCTGCGGCCATCATTGCTCCCCGATAGAGTTGGATGGCGGCGTCGCGCAGGCGATAATCGCGGCTCAGCATGGAGTCCTTATAGGTAGCGTAAAACGGCAGCATCAGCACGATGTCATACACTTCCGGTTCTCCCGAGGATGTATCTACACGTTCACTATCCGGTAAAGGCTTCATTTCGGCAGGAACCACAATCGAATCACCGTTGATAAGCCCTGCGGGAAGTCCATGATTCAACTTGCGCAATTCGTCAGCGCTAATGCCGTACATGCGGGATATACTGTAAAGCGTATCACCCGCTTTGACAACGTACGTTGCTCCACTCTTGGCGGGAGCAGTTTGAGCCGGTGGCGTTGCCGTAATGGCAATTTTCAGCACCTGCCCTACTTTCAAACCACTTGCACACTCGGAATTCAGTGCTATCACCTCATCCACCGTTGTACTGTAATACTTCGCCAGGGAAAACAGTGTTTGCCCTTTCTCGACCGTATGCATGGCAAATGACCGTCCTTCAACCCACACGGTATCGGCCTTGAACTGAGCATTCAATGCAAAAGACAAGAAAAAACAACCAATGAAGATTACAAAACGCATGCGTGGTGTTCTAACAGAATTGCGGTAAATATCGTGTATGATGAGCAAAATAGCCTATTCCCATTCGATGGTTGCCGGTGGTTTGCTACTGATATCGTAGACAACGCGATTGACACCCTTCACTTTATTAATGATATCGTTGGAAACTTTCGCCATAAAATCATGCGGCAAACGGCTCCAATCCGCCGTCATTCCGTCGGTACTGGTTACGGCTCGCAAAGCGACCGTGCGCTCATAGGTGCGCTCATCACCCATCACACCAACGCTATACACCGGTAAGAGAATAGCGCCTGCTTGCCACACTTCATTGTAAAGCCCGGCTTCACGCAAGGAGCGAATCCAGATGTCGTCGGCCTCTTGCAGGAGCTGTACCTTCTCCGGTGTGATGTCGCCAAGGATGCGAATACCTAAACCGGGACCAGGGAATGGATGGCGATCTAAAATAAATGCAGGAATCTCCAATGCCCTGCCGACGCGTCTCACTTCATCCTTGAACAGCAGGCGCAAGGGCTCCACTACTTTCAACTTCATATAATCAGGTAAGCCTCCCACATTATGGTGGCTCTTGATGGTTTGCGATGGACCGCCTGAATGCGATACCGATTCGATGACGTCGGGATAGATCGTACCCTGTCCCAACCATTGTGCATTGGTGTGCTTTTTTGATTCCTCATCGAAGACATCGATGAATGCCTTACCGATGGCTTTGCGCTTCAATTCGGGATCGGAAACTCCATTGAGCGCTGTATAAAATCGATCCGTTGCATTGATGCCCGTCACCTGCAAGCCCAAATCACGGTAGCTATGCATGACATCCTGAAATTCGTTTTTGCGCAGCAGGCCGTTATCCACGAAGATGCATTGCAGACGATCCCCAATGGCACGATGGATAAGAACAGCAGCCACAGTCGAGTCAACGCCGCCGCTGAGTCCCATGATTACAGTATCCTCACCCAACTGTTGTTTCAATGCATTCACCGTTTCATCCACAAACGAATTGGGAGTCCAATCTTGATTGCATCCGCATACATCGACCACAAAATTTCGGATCATCGCTGTGC
>CANHYZ010000262.1 GCA_947464885.1 Flavobacteriales bacterium | reverse complement strand
ACAACGTAAAACTGTGTTTCACCAAATGAAAGAGAGTCGGTTTGAAGAGTGATGATGGATTCAATCGCACCCGAACACAAGCTGATGCTTGATGAACCATCGCTTAAGGCTATAGCCCCGGCAAAGCACTGAGCCACATTGAACGTTCCGGGTGTGATTTCTTGCAATGTCCATGCACCAAAATCAAAAGCAACACCACCGTCGGGAGTGCGTGAAATGGATAGGTCTGCACCGTTTTGTTGGGCTGTTTCGTCTAACTGCACATAACCAGGCACGGCCACATCCAATCCAAGCGCAGCAATCAGACCTGCATCGGTTTGGTCGCCGGTTTCATAAACGGCTACATCAATCAGGTTGACGGTCGTTGGGGGCGTGTCGGTTGGGAAGTCCGCAGCATCACCGGAATAAATGGCAACACCATCTGCGCCGTTAGAAATAGTTCCATCCGGAATGATGAAATCAACATTGGCTGCTGCTGCATTTCCAATAACAAAGAAACCGTTATTGTCCAACATGAAGCCGTCAAGGTCGAAGGCTTCATAGCTTAAATCGCCGTTGCCTTCGAAGAACACAATCACTAAACTATCGAGTGGTGTGCCTGGGACGCCATAAAGCTCAACAAACTCGGACTGGTCGGGACCGCCGGGATTGTCCATGTTGAGCTCGTTGAGGACAACTACCGGGATGTTTTGACAAAAAGTAATCGACGCGAACAACGTCGCGATCGTGGTTAAAAAGGTTCTCATTGCAGGATTTGAAGTTAACTAGCCTCTAATACAATGGCAAAGGTAGTTTCCTTGGTTTGTTGGTGAGTTTTTTTTGACGGTTGCCTTCAATGTTTCAGGTGAATAGCGTCTGATGGCAGTATTCATGCATCTTTGTCGCAAAATTTTACCCTATGCGTCCGACTTTAGCCATTCTAAGCTTCCTTCTATGTCATACCCTTTCAGCTCAAAACCTAACCGGCATTGAGTCGGTAGAATTTGATGCCATTAACCACAGATTCTTGGTTGGCAACGGTAACAACATTGTTGAGGTTGATGCCAGCGGTTCGCCAATTGCGGTGTTCACGGGCGACAGTCCTAAGGCTGATTACGGTATGGAAGTCATTGGCTCCACGCTATTCACCATCGTAGGAAGTTCGGTACGTGCCTACGATTTGGCAACGGGTGATCAGCTTTCGTCCATAACAATTACAGGCGCCTCATTTTTGAACGGAATGGCCGCCGATGGCGCGAACCGTGTATGGGTTACCGATTTCGGAGGATTGAAAATCTATGAGCTTGATTACACTGATTTGGCCAATCCTTCCTACACGACCGTTGTTTCCAATACCGGTATAACACCCAACGGAATCTGTTACGATGAAGCTAACAACCGTCTCGTGTTTGTGGCCTGGAGCGGAACCAGCTCCGATATTACGGCAGTATCATTGATTGATTACGCTACAAGCACACTTGTCGCTAATGCATCGCTCAATAGCATCGACGGCATTGACAACGATTCGGAGGGGAATTACTACCTCGCTTCATGGGCGCCACAGCGCATTACCAAATACGCCCCTGATTTCAGCGTGAGTGAAGTCATTACTGTTGCGGGTGGTCTTAATAATGCCGCTGATATAGCGTATGCTGAAGAAATAGACACGCTACTCATCCCCAATTCAGGCAACAATACCGTTCGTATCATCGGGTTTCAAACGTCCGATATCACGAATGTGGATGGAAGTAAATCTGAACTGTCCTGTTTCCCCAACCCCGTAACGGAGAATTCCGTGCTCACCTTCGTGACGTTGCAGTCGGGATTGGTAAAGGTCGAAGTGCTCGACATGCAGGGCAAAATCGTACATGAATTACTCACTGAAAATTTGCCCGCTGCCAAGCATCGCATTGTTGTTGGAGAATTGCCGATTGCATCGGGTTCTTACGTTTGGCGTGTGCAGACAATCGGCTCAGAAATGACGCAAGCGTTCGTCAAGCAGTAAGGCTAGGATTATTGAAACTGCAACTCGAAAAGGCGCTTGTAGATCCCTTCACGTTGTAGCAGTTCCTGATGCGAACCCAGCTCTGCGATGGCGCCTTGGTGCACAACGGCAATCTTATCAGCACCCTGAATCGTTGAAAGGCGATGGGCAATAACAATACTCGTGCGGCCGCGTGTAATCTTCCGAGTTGCGTATTGGATCAGTAATTCTGATTCTGTATCCACGCTTGACGTGGCTTCATCGAGCACGAGAATTTCAGGATTGCGAACGAATGCACGCACAAAGGAAATCAACTGCCGTTGCCCCACACTGATCATTCCACCCCGCTCACGAACGTTGTAGTCATAATCACCCGGCAGCTTTTCAATGAAATCATGCGCACCTACTTCCTTGCTGGCTGCAATTACAGCCTCGCGCGTAATGGAGGGGTCGTGGAGTGTGATGTTGTTGAGGATACTATCGTTGAATAGAAAAACATCCTGATTCACCATGATGACGTGCCTGCGAAGCGAATGCAAACTCAATGAGCGTATATCCAAGTCATCGATTTCAATGGTGCCGCTGTCATAGTCATAGGAGCGATTCAGCAGTAAGGCAATGCTGCTCTTACCCGCACCGGTAGCCCCAACAAATGCAATCATCTCTCCCGCCTGAATATCGAGGTTAAGGCCTTGCAAAACAGGTTGTCCGGGAATATAGGAAAATGTCACATCGCGCAGACGAATCCTTCCCTGGAGGCTTGAGGCATCGACAGTGCCGGTGTCGATTTGCTCTTCCTGTGTGTCGAGTAACTTGAATACACGCTCAGCATTAACAACACCCATCTGCAATACATTGAAGTTGTCGGCCATTTGACGAATGGGTCGGTACATCATCGTGATGAACGTGGAGAACTCGAGCAGTAATCCCGGCGTCATGCGATCGTCGAGCGATTCATGCAGCCCCCACCAAATCATCAAGGCAACAGACCCTGCGCTGAGCAATTCCACCACGGGAAAGAAAATGCTGTAGGCCCATATACCCCGAATATGTGCATCACGGTGCTCCTCATTGATCGCATTGAATTTGGTCTTTTCCTGCTGCTCGCGATTGAATATCTGAATGATGTTCATGCCGCTTACATGCTCTTGAATGAAGATGTTGATGCGTGCGACTTGATCGCGCACATCGTTGAATGAGTTTTTTACCGCTTGCTGAAAAATGCGCGTAGCGTATAACAAGAGTGGGATTGGAATGATGACCATGAGCGTCATTTTCCAATCAAGCCAAAACATAAAACCAACAATAAAGATGAGCTTCAGGACATCACGGAAGATGTCGAGAATACCGGCAGAGAATACATCGGCAATGCCGTCGATGTCAGAAATAACGCGTGTTACTACTTGTCCCACCGGTGTTTTATCGAAATAGCTCAACTTGAATTTCGCTACGTGCGCATACAATTCTGATCGTAGGTCGTAGGTGATGGATTGCGCAACACGATTGGCCAACTGTGCCTGTGCGTATTGAAGAATAGCCTCAATGAATAAAAAGCCGATAAACCACAGGCTGATGCTTAACACACGATTGGTGTCTCCGGCAGGCATGGCCTCGTCCAACATGGTGCGCATTTGCTCAGGTCGAATGCCTACCATGCAGGCTAGAAGAATAACCAAAAACAAGGTCACAAAAAAAGGCAGCCTATAGGGCTTGCCTTTTCGGTATAACCTAAGAAATATGGCAAAATCAAATGCCTTTCCGCTTTTACTCAATGCTTAATTTTTGAATTGTAGACTATTCATGATACGCTCTGCATCGGTAAACCATTTTTCGAAAGAACCTTGCTCAGCCGTAAAGGTTAGCGTGTAGGTTTTTTCGTGTTCAAACCAAATGTATTGGTGCATGGCAATGGGAAACGTATTCAGAATACCTGCGTAGGTGAGCACATAACAAGGCTTGCCGGCTTTTGTTTCCTTCTTGTTCTTGGTAATGATGGCTTTGCTGTAAAAAAACGGTATGTCACGAACTACTTCATCGACATAAGTGTCAAGCGTCTTGCCCAGACCATACATAGGCATCACTGCGATGTTGACAAAGTCATT
>CANHYZ010000261.1 GCA_947464885.1 Flavobacteriales bacterium | reverse complement strand
GACACCTGCGCATTGCTTGGAATGTCTCCCGCAATATGCAGCTCGTCACTCGCCGGGTTAGGATAGAGGACCATACTTTGATCGTTCCATGATGTTACGTTATTCGGAGTAATGTTTACCTCAAGCACGACGGTTGATCCCACGCATGCGGATTCGTTAGTTTCCGTCACCTGAAGCGTTCCTAACGGCGCGTCATTCCAGATGACGGATACCGTCGTGGTTCCTTGTCCCGACTGAATTGTGCCCGGTGTAATGCTCCACTGATAGCTGCTTGTTGCAGGTCCCGGATAGTAGTAGCTTTCCGAAACACCCGCTACTGCCGTGAGGTTGCCTTCAATAGTCAAGGATTCAACGTACACGCACGAGCCGTCGTCATCGGTTGCTAGTGTATTGTAGTTGCACGCCTCGATATCCGTGCAGCCTGCAAGCTCAGAAGCGTCACAAATACCATCATTGTCCGCATCAGCGAATGTTCCTGTGCACGAGCAATCGGCTTGAATGAGATCGTTGATTGTACATGCATCGCCATCATCACATGTCGTTCCTGCGAGTGTGTTGTCGCATGCATCTTCGGCATCGCAAATGCCATCGTTATCGTTGTCGGAGAATGTGCCCGCACACGTACAATCAGCTTGCGTGAAATCGTTGATTGTGCACTGGTCGAGGTCGTCGCAAGGTTCACCGATAATGACTCCATCGCATGGCGCAGTGAGGTCGCAAAGACCGTCATTGTCATTATCCAGCAATGAGCCTAAACACGAACAATCAGCTTGATAGGTGTCGCCGATAGTGCATGGGTCATTGTCATCACACGGATTGTCAACGAAGCATTCGGGCTCTTCAAAAGTGGGCTCGAAGTGCACGATTTGAGAGCAGGTAGCGGTGTTACCCGAACAGTCAATTGCTGTCCAAGTGACTTCGGATGTGTGTCCGACACAGGAAGGCATAACAAAGGCGATATCGCATCCGCCACTGATAGGATTTCCCGGATTTCCGCTGACAAACAGAGTTCCTGTAATGTTTGCCCAGCCTATCATGCCGTATTCTGCATTGTAGTTATTCGCCCCTAAGCCGATTTGATGGCCGAAGTACTGGTTGGACGGCGCGTGGGTAATATTAATAAGAGATCCCGCATAGGTGCCCCATCCATGCAGTTCGAATCCGGCACCGCTCTGCAACAGATAATACATCCAGTCCGGATGGTTTTCATCGACACCGCCGCAATCGGCGAGAAATCCGTGAGGCGTTTCGTCGGCGCTCCATTCCAACCAACTTTGGCCTTGGCCCAAGGTGAATTCATAGTCGAAGCCACCGTTGTTATCCTGCGCATTCACCCAGCGACCTCGGAAGGTCACCATGCCGTTGTGATAATCAGTCATGGTTGCCGGTACAGTTGTATCGACATGATACCAGCGATGAGCGTTTGGTAAATTGAACAGTGCAAGTGACCAGTCATGCGGATAGCCACAGGGATTATCGGCAGGTCTTACCGGTGTTGCACAAGGATACACAGTTGAATCGGTGGTGCAGTCGAGGCAATTTTCAGTATATGAAACGACAATGCTCGATGAGCAATCGTCTGAAACACCGGGAACCGATAGCGTATTACCCAAAGCGTCGCACGTTACCGTAATCTCCTGTTCGCAAGTGGTAAAGACAGGTGGCGTTAGATCTTCAATGGTTACAATACGCGTAACAACCGTGGTATCTCCACAAGCATTCGTTGCAATAGCGAGCTGGAGAATGTCGGAGTCACAGCCCGTTTGGAAGAGGATGCTATCGCGGTATTCGACGTCTACCGCGCCGCCGTCGGGTGCTGAAAGCACGACCATGAAGTCCGGTAATTCATTGCTGCAATCAATGGTTACATCGTCATCTGCGTAAAGCACTGAAAGTGCTTCGTTACAGGTGTCTTGAGCATCGCATGTGCCGTCACCATCTGAATCCGTGAACACACCCAGACACGAACAATCGGTTTGAATAACATCGTTCAAGGTGCAACTGTCGTTGTCATCACACGACTGTCCTGGTGAGCAGTCTTGATCAATGGTGTCGTTAATGCAGTGAATGATTTGCGTGCAAGAGGATGAGTTTCCGGCGCAGTCGGTCGCTGTCCAGGTGCGAGTGATCTGTGAAATAGTTGTGTCTTGTATGGTGATGCGAAAATTGCCCGGGCCAAAGACAGATGTTGTGGTACCGTTCAACACAAAATTACCCTGATAGGCATATATAGTACCCCCGCCGTAGCTTGTTTCGAGTGAATTGGCACCATAGCCAATTTGGAATCCGAAATACTGACTTACGGGAGCATGCATGATATCAATTTGTGACCCGGTATATTCACCCCATCCTTGCAATTCGAACCAAGGGCTGTTCTCCGTGATGTAATACATCCAGTCGGCGTGATTTTCAGGGGACGCACCACAATCGGCATTGAATCCGGCGGGGTGACTAGTGGTCCACTCCAAGAAGTTCATGCCATTAATAAAATTAAAATTGAAATCATAACCCGCATTGTTGTTTAAAACGTTGACGAATCGCCCGGAAAAACGCACAGTGCCATTGTGGTAATCGACCATCGTTGCCGCCCGTGTGGTGTCGATGCGGAAGATGCGGTGTTGAATTGGCTGCATATGCAAGGAAAGCGAATAAGGATAGGGATCGTTGCACGCATTGTTCAGCAGAATATCGGGTGTGTATAGTTCGAAGACTGTTGAATCGGTTGTGCAGTTTAGGCTCTCTTCGGTGAACGTTATCATGATGGAATCGGCGCAGTTATCGATTGCAATTGGCTGCGCGAAGTAACCGGAGAGTTCGCTGCTGTTGATCGTGGTATCGGCCGGGCAATTGAGAAGTGTTGGTGCGATATTGTCTTCAGTAGTGATAAACTGTGCCACATACACGCGATTGCCGCATGCGTTTTCGGCGATGTAAGTACGCTGAATGAGCGCATTGCATCCCGTGCCCGTGATGACACTGTCAGTGAATGAAACTGTGACGGGGCCGTTATCAGCCATCAAAAATTCGGGTAGTTCAGAAGGGATGGATGACGCGCAGGTTAAATTCAAATCAGTAATCGGTGTTGCCGGATAAGGAACTCCTTGGCAGTTGTCCTGGAGGTCACAGATGCCATCGTTATCGATGTCATTGCTTGAACCTAGGCACGTGCAGTCCGCCTGAATCATATCGTTCGTAGTGCAAGAATCACCATCATCACACACACTACCTGCCTCCGCGCAAATGACTACCTGAGTGACCGCCGGCGCAGTAATAACAGGTGCATTAAAGTCGAAATAAATGGCGGCACTATTTTCCAAATTGAAGGGCGCGGATAGTTCGTTGGTGCGAATGCGGAACTGAATAAAACCATGACTGCCCGGCTCGTTGGAGAAACTATCGGGGAGCATAATGTTGTCGAAGAACCATTCAATGACATGATCGTTGTGGAAGATGATTTCTGTTGGATGACTGGCTGCAATGAACTGGAACGAGGTGAGGTCGAGCGCCTGCGACAGGGTATCGAGCACGCGCACGAAGATGGCCTCGGCCGTTCCCGTGTTTTGGAAACGAATGGTATACTCCAGAAATTCCGTGTTGGTTGAATCTAGGTCCAGCAAATCGATAACCGTCGGTGTTACGAGTTTGTCGTTCGGGTCGTAGCTGCCAATGACGGTTTGATGGAGGGTGTAGGTGTTGTTTTCGTGATGACTGTCGATGGCTTGCGGATCGCTAAGGGCTATTGTGGCAGTTGCGGTGTAATTCGTTCCCAGCGGTGTGCCAACGGGCACGAGCGCGTCGACCCACAACGTTTGAGACTGACCATACAGCAGATTCGTTGCGAACGAAACCTGATTGCCCGCAAGCAATCCGCCCTCTGCGTATCCGGTAATCACGGCTCCAGGCATTTGAGCGGTGCTGAATGCCACAGAAGTACTATCACTGCCGGGCCATAGATTTTGCGCAATCACATTATAGCGCACCGTGAATCCTGGACGCGGATTCATCGAGGCGTTCATGCTCACGGCTACGTCATGTATAATAGTCACGGGGCATAGTCCGATTTGAAGTCCCGCGAAAACCT
>CANHYZ010000260.1 GCA_947464885.1 Flavobacteriales bacterium | reverse complement strand
TGCCTGATGACGGCATCCTCTTTACATCGCCCCAAAACGCCAACAGAATTTATTGCGGATTCATGGTGACACATCAGTCGCTGAATGGTGGTCTTGATTGGGATCAACTTACGGACTGGTATTACACGGGCGTGCATACCGAAGTGCACGCCGATAATCGTTTCGTCGCTTATCATCCGCTGACCAATGAAATCTATTTCTGTAATGACGGCGGTATTTATCGCTTCAATGAAGCAACTATGGAATGGACGGAACTTACCGCCGGCCTCATCATTACACAGTACTACCGCATCGCCGTGTCGCAAACAGATGACACCTTCATGATTGGCGGAACACAGGATAACGGCGGGCGGAAGCGCATCGGATTTGATGAATGGGCCGCAACCAATGGCGGCGACGGCATGGAGGTGGCGATCAACTTTGATGACGATCAGATTATTTACACGACGTATACCTATGGTCAACTCTACCGTTCGTATGACCAGTGGAATGATGATGTGTACACGGAAATCACCCCGTCAGGGGCAGGTGATGGTGATTGGGTAGCGCCTTATGTGCTCGACCCGCAAGATCCTGCCGTGGTGGTAGCCGGATACGCTGATGTCTTCCGTTCGGATGACAATGGTGAGACGTGGCAACAAATCAGCAGCGATTTGACCGGTGATGTGTCAAAGAAAATCAAAGCCATTGCTGTGGCACCATCTGATCAATACACCATTTACGCGGGTCGTGGATCGGTCTTGTACATCACGCATGATGCGGGCGAAAATTGGGATACAGAGATTGTTGTGTTGGGCGCCGGTAATTCGTCAGAAGTGAGCAGTATTACCGTGCATCCTACCGACGCGATGAAATTGTGGGTGACAATGTCCGGCTATTCGAATACGCGCAAAATCTTCTATTCGGAAAACGGTGGAGTCTCGTTTACAAACGTATCCTACACCCTTCCCAATGTGCCTTGTAACGCTTCTGTATTGGATCGTGGGTCTGCAACCTATGATCTCTATGTAGGAACAGATGTCGGCGTTTTTGTGCTGGATGCCGCTGCTGATAATTGGATATACTATGGCGCCGGATTGCCGAATACCATGGTGAGTGATCTTGAAATTCAATACGAGACACGTAAACTGCGCATTGGCACCTTTGGTCGCGGTATTTGGGAAAATGATTTGTACAGTGCTCCGGGTGTCCCAAGCACGGTGCCAATCATCCTAACGGAAGGAACTGCATTTCAGGTTTTGACGAATCCTGTTCAAGATGCCTTGAAGGTGGATGTGCATTCATCGAAAAACATGCACGGCTCCTGGCAAATCTTCAATCTGCAAGGACAAATGCTACTGGAAATTCCCAGAACGCTGGCAACAGGACATTATCAAATTCAACTCGACGTGCGTGTATTGGCTTCAGGAAATTATATCCTGACCTACGGTGCGGAAAATGGCAACGCGGAGGGCGTAAGCTTTACAAAGCGTTAATCATTCTCTTCGTTGTCGGGTTTAAAGATGTCATTCATGATGTCGCTGAATTCAATGCTGCTATCCAAAACGGTTTTCCCGATGACAGAGTATTCGGCAAGTCCGTGCAGCACGAATTCCATCATCATGAGGCGATCTTCATCTCCGATACCCGGACAGTATTTATCGACGATCTCGTGAAGCGTGGGAATACTGTAGAGTGTGTTCGCGTATTCATCACGCGACCAATCGTTGAGCAGTTGAATATTGGTGCTGTTGATGTGTTCAACAATAGCAGCATATGGGCTCTGTAATTTCTTACGCTTAATGGTCTCCGGTCCGGGAAACAGTTGCGGGAACTTCTTGCGAATGGCGAGGCCCAGGAGGCGCATTGCCACAAACTGCGGACCTTCTTGCTCGCCTTCATACACGAGTTCGATTTTACCGGTTACTGCGGGAACAATCGCCATAAGATCGCTGATGCGCGCATGCGTTTTTTTCTCTTTGTTGATGAGGCATCGACGTTCGGCCGAACTCACGAGATTTTCCAGCGCAGTAATCGTTAGACGAGCAGATACACCGCTCTTGGCATCAACGTATTCGTTTTCGCGTGCTTCGAAAGCGACCATCTCAATGATTTCGCGAATGAAGGGCGGTACCGTTACACGTTTCATTTGATCTTTGGTGAGCTTCGCTTCTTGCTCGGTGATTTGCATTCCGAGCTCGATACTCTTAGGGTAGTGCGTGAGAATCTGACTCTGAATACGGTCTTTGAGCGGCGTGATGATGCTACCGCGGTTGGTATAATCCTCCGGATTCGCCGTAAACACGAATTGAATGTCTAACGGCAAGCGCAGTTGGAATCCTCTTATTTGAATGTCGCCTTCCTGCAGAATATTGAAGAGCGATACTTGAATGCGCGCCTGCAAATCGGGAAGTTCATTGATCACGAAAATGCAGCGATGGCTTCTCGGGATAAGTCCAAAGTGAATCACGCGCTCATCGTTATAAGGAAGTTTAAGGTTGGCCGCTTTAATCGGGTCGACATCGCCGATAAGGTCGGCGACACTCACATCCGGCGTGGCCAGTTTTTCGACATAGCGTTCCGAGCGATGCATCCAACGAATGGGCGTTAAATCACCATGTGCCTCAATCAAGTCATGGGCATGACGGCTTAAGGGTTGCAATGGGTCATCATTGAGCTCTGTTCCTTCAATGCATGGAATCCATTCATCGAGCAGGTTGGTGAGTGTTCGGGCGATGCGTGTTTTTGCCTGACCGCGCAAACCCAGCAAGTTGATGCTGTGACCGCTGAGAACGGCGCGCTGAATATCCGGGAGCACGGTTTCATCATAACCCACGATACCCGTGAAAGGATTGACACCCCGCTCCATACAATGAATGAGGTTATGGCGCATTTCCTCTTTGAGCGGCTTTGCAACGTAATTGCTTTGGCGCAGTTCGCCGAGTGTTTTTATCGTGGGTTGTTTTTTCATGTCGATGGATTAAAAGCGTTTTTTGCGATTGCGTTCGTAATCACTCAAGATGCTATCGCCAAGCGCGTTGAGTCCGGTATAGAGTGCTTTGCCGCCATTGGCAGCCGTAAAGTCTTCAATGAATTGTCGTAGGTATGGATCATCGGCAATCATAAACGTCGTGATCGGAATCTTGCGCTTGCGGCAGGCACGCGCCAGATTGAAACATTTCCCGGTGATATAAGGGTCCAGTCCGAATGAGTTTTTGTAGTACTGACCGTTCTCTTTAAGGCACGAAGGTTTGCCATCGGTAATCATGAAGATTTGCTTGTTGCCGGCCCGACGTCGGCGCAGCAGTTCCATGGCAAGCTCCAATCCTGCGACGGTGTTGGTGTGGTAGGGACCAACTTGCAAATACGGTAAGTCGCGCACGCTCACCGGCCAGGCGTCATCACCGAAAACCACAATGTCTAGTGAATCTTTCGGATAACGTGTCATGATTAATTCAGCGAGTGCCATGGCCACTTTCTTCGCCGGTGTAATGCGGTCTTCCCCATACAGGATCATGCTGTGCGAAATGTCAATCATCAGCACCGTCGATGCTTGGCTGAGGTGCTCCAATTCGAACACTTCGAGATCACTTTCCAGCAGCATAAAGTCGTTGATTCCATGGTTGATTTGCGCATTGCGCAGCGACTCACTCATGAGAATCTGATCGGGTTTGTCGCCGTATGAAAATGGCCTGCGCAACTCGGTGGCCTCATCACCCATACCGGACTTCTTGGTCCGGTGTTTTCCGCCTTGCGCTTTTTTCATTTTACCAAACAGCTGATCCAGGTTGCGCTGTCGCATAGCCTGTTCGCTTTTGGCTGTGAGTCCCGAACCCTGACCCTTTCCCTGTCCTTGTCCACGCTGATATTGCTCGCGCAGGTATCCCTTGCGCTTGAGTTCCTGTTCGAAATCATCGCGCGTGTAGGTGTCGCTGAACAGGGGGCGCTGACGATCGATTTCCTCCATGAAATCTAATGCCTCCCCCGGGTCGCCATTGGTGTAATTGAGCAACTCGACGAAAAGGGGCAGCAAGCGGTCAAACGGCGTGCGCTTGTCTTCTTCCGGTATGTATGTGTGGAATTCTACGCCGATCATGCCTCAAGAACAACTCAGTCCCGTAAAGGTTGGT
>CANHYZ010000259.1 GCA_947464885.1 Flavobacteriales bacterium | reverse complement strand
CGAGTTGATTGTCCCTATGGGATGAATGGGCATGAGCCAAATCACATTCACATGCAACGACTGTAAATGGTCGAGCTTGTCGATTACCCCTTGTAGATTACCCTGCGCGCTGAACGCACGCAGGTTGACCTCATACATAACGATATCTTCTGTTGCCGGAACAGCTTGAAACGGTGTTCCATAGGCAGGATTATCATCGGGTTCCTCTATCGGAGGCTCCACTTGAATGTCGGGCTTGCAGGAAAGAAACCCCAATGCCACTAAAAATAAAAAAAGGAAATTGCGAACACCATTCTTCATAAAGCGAAGTTAGTCTAAAGAACAAAGGTTGTTCATCGAAAACAACTTACCTCCTCCCCTTAAACCGAGTAAAACCAAACTGCATGGCAAAGTCAAATGCCAAACGTGTGGTTCGTTCGAAAAGCGTATTTATCCCCACTGAACAGCCCCAATAACGACTGGGATACCAATCCAGATGCGCTCGAAGAGCGGCTCCTGCTCCATAACTCGTGCGCGATCGTTGCACGTAATTACTTTCAAACATGCCTCTAGCCTCATTGGGTAAAAAACGCAACTCCTTACGCACTAAAAATGTCGGGCCTGCATCCAATCCAACCTCCAGCCAATAAGGCATGATGGTCCAACGACGCGTCAGCATCAATGCCGATGACCACACATGATCACGTGGACTGCAATCACCCCAAACGCAGAGACCGGGCTCATAATCGGAAGGTGCAAACGCTGCGGCCCTTCGCCAATCACGCCATTCGGCGCGCAAACCCCAATCGCTGTAGCCGGAAGCCATCAACGCACCGCCAAGTACCCACTGACCGCGCGCATCAGGACCTGTGCTAGCTTGAATCATGATACGGGAGTAAGGAATTTGTGCTGATGAGCTGAGGGCAATCCACGCGCCCAAAGCCAAGAGTAACCAGCGCCTAGTGTGACTGTTTAGTAATCGCATGTTTGTCAGGTTTTCAGTTGATTCTACAACACAGAAGTTCCTTCCAAATTGCCCAAACGAAACTGACAATCATCAATCACATTGCTTAAAAAAGCCAACAGGTCGCCATTGCGACCTGTCGACCTCGTCGAAACACCCGAAAATAGGGTTAGCTTCAGGGTGTGATATTGGTAAACGAAGAAATCAATTGATAAAACCAACAGCCTGTAGTGACGCCTTAAGCTCATAATTAAAGACGGACGCATAGGCATGTCGCGGTGTGTATCCGCATTCCCAATCCTTCGGAATCCGATCGAAGAAAGCGACAAGCTCTGATCCGATTGGAAGTGCAGACACTGTATTATGCTCCATTTCCGTCGAGGTGGATACAACCTCCTGAATAACCACTATGCTATGTGGCAATTTTCCTTTGATGGCTTGTTCAACTTCCAGTGTATAGTGGTAATAACAAAGGGTATGTTCCTGATTCCAGTAGATTTCCATTCCCACGATGCGCCCCTTGGCTACTCCATGACTAGAAGCAACGTGCTCATAAACGGGCGCAAGATCATAGTCACTCAGACGAGCATTTAACTGAGCGTTCAAGAACATGGGTGCAACAAGCATCAGGACAAGGGAAAAAAGTGCGTTTTTCATAGCGTTGAATTTTGATGGAAAGCTACCCTCTTGGTGAGGGGCATTTCAATCGCACGATTTACCTATTTTTCGAAAGGCGAACGACACGCGCGATTTACGAAAAGTCAGTAAATTCAAGCCTTCCATCTAAAAACAGAAGCCCCCCTAGATGACGACATAGGTAATATTTGCTATGCGCATTTCTTTACACCATGCGTCAAGCTATCCAACATTCAGCTTAAAAGTTTAAAGACAAAGGATCATCTTATACTCATTACATGATGGGAGTAGATAGTATAATCTACAAGCTTAAGACAAGACGTGCCAGGATGCTAGTCCTGATGATCGTGTTCATGCTGTTCGCGACGGTTTGGGGCGAATTGGCTGTTGGGCTTTTCGGAACACCGTGGGCTGGTAATTGACCCGACTACCGATTCATCACCATAAGCTCTGCTGTGGCCACATTCGTTGCAATCGGCACATTGTGTACCTCACAGATGCGCACCAGTGCATTCACATCCGATAAGTGTGGCGCCGACCATGCGGGATCGCGGAAGAAATAAATAGCCTCAATTAATCCGTTGGATACAAGGCCACCAATTTCCTGATCACCTCCCATAGGTCCCGACAGTGTGGTGCGCGCTATCGTGATTCCAAGTTCCGCTGTGAGTCGTTTGCCGGTAGTACTTGTTGCAATAAGGTTGTGACGCTCAAAATAATCCCGATGGCGACGAACGAAATCAACCAACTCGGCCTTCTTATCATCGTGAGCAACCAATGCAATATAACGATCGTGATAACGTCCACCCCAACGTTCGAGTGCCATTCTGGAAAGGAGCAGCATCAATTCCATTCCTTTGTGATGGTCAATCTCGTTGAGCGCAAAGAGGCAACCACGATCTATAAAATAGGCCTCCACTTCTGATTTGCACTCGACTGTTGCCACGGCCGGATTGTGACCTAAAAAACCCAACTCTCCTACACAGGTGGGTGCCTGAAGCGCAAGCATTCCGCCATGAGCAAGCTGTGCCATTATATCACCTTTGGTGAGCACAAACACACCATTGACCTGTTCATGCGCATGTAATAAGATACTTCCCTGACGAAACACGCGCGGATTTCCGAGCACTTTTCGAACAGGTTCAGAGGTCAACCAAGTTGTCAGTTCATTCCATTCCATGCGGTAAAATTATGTGTTTCGGCAATGCACACGTTTGCGCATTTATGAACTAAATGTAACCTCTACGCGCTCACCGATAGTCATGGCCATGCGCTCTTGCATATCAATCCCTTCCAAATTGGCCTTGAGGTATTCGCGCTTCTGCAGCGACAATTTGCGGATGGCCTTTCCCTCGCAAAAACGACGGAGCTGAGTTTCATTTGAAAGTTGAAGAGCAGGAACTTCAAGCAGCTGGCCTTGTTCATCTTTGGCTGCCATCGTGAAATAACATGAGTTCGTGTGCTTCAACCTACCGGATTGTGGATGCAATGATTCAACGCGTATCCCTATAATCATCGTGGTTCGACCGACATAGTTTACAGATGCCTTAAGCGAAACCAACTCACCGACTTCCACTGGTGTCAAAAATTCAACGCCTTCCACGGCCACGGTCACACAGTAGGCACCGGCATATTTCGAAGCACAGACGTAGGCTACCTTATCCATGAGCGATAGTAAAATTCCGCCGTGCACTTTTCCACCGAAATTCGCGTAGGCCGGTATCATCAATTCGGTGATCGTCACCTCTGACTCCTCAACAGACTTTTTATTCATGAGCGAAAAATAGGATTGAATAACGTAATTGCGTAGATTTCGAACATCCTTAACTACGCTTCATGAACATTCTAGTTCGATTTAATCATAACGCTACCGGTGAAAACGACCGTTGGCGATTTGTATGGAACGGAACAGAGCATACCTGCGCATCCGTGACCTTCCATTGCCCATCCGAAACGTGTCATCATGAAATCGTTGTAGATCGGGAAACCGTTTCGAAATGGCATATCAGGCCCATTCAACCTTCGGAGGTAAGCACTATCGAAAACGAATTCGGCAAACATTTTATCGTTCACTAACCAAAAAAAAACATACCATGACCACACCTCTGATTGAGAAGGAAATTCAGCTATTGGAAACCTATAGCAAACAAGGAGAAAGCTACACCAATAATGAGGGCCGCTATGGATGGCGCAACCCTATTCGTAGCGATACCGGCGACCTCATGCGTTGCCTCACCATTGCCGTAAATCCTAAACGAACATTAGAATTCGGAACGGGTCACGGACTTTCAACACTCTACATGGTGGCCGGCTTGCAAAGTCATACCGAACAACATATTGACACCATCGAATTCGAAGCAGGCGTTGCCCAAAGCAGCCAGGAAAGATTCAATAACTGCAAAACACCAGTAACTGTGCGCCCAGGCGAAGCCATGGAGGTTATCGCCGGTTTAGAGGGGCATTACGACATGGTTTTCTTCGACGCACAAAAGAGCCACTATCACCAGCAGTTGATGGCACTACTCGATAAAAAACT
>CANHYZ010000258.1 GCA_947464885.1 Flavobacteriales bacterium | reverse complement strand
TTTCTTCTCCAACCACGCGTCAAACTACGCTGGTGTCGTGACTTTCTTTTTCCTTCTGTTAAGGCCTTTCTCCAAGCTCGTAACCACGCTGTTGGTGCTTTGGGTCATCCTTATTTCCTACAGTAGAATTTATTTGGGTGTGCATTATCCGTTTGATATCCTGGCCGGTTGGCTGTATGGCCTTTTGTGCGGTTGGTTGCTCCATCGTGTGTATAAACGACTAACCTCCAAGCGTGCATTGTCATGAAGTTTTTAATGGTTTTTATCGGCGGTGGTTTGGGTTCGGTGATGCGTTATGGTACAGCTCTGCTTTTTCAATCCTACGACTTGAAATTTCCATGGGCAACATTGGTGGCGAACGCGCTGGCCGCGTTAGTTATCGGTGTGTTGTATGCATTGGATATTAAACTGACGCAATCATCCTGGTGGCTGCTGGGAGCGGTCGGTTTTTGTGGCGGGTTGAGCACATTTTCGACCTTTGGATTGGAGACCGTACAACTCTATCAGCAAGGGCAGGCGACTTATGCATTACTGAACGTGGTCTTGAGCTTATTGCTTGGAATTGGTTTGATTTATCTCTGTGTGAAGCTGTTTTCGTAACGGTAGCGATTGTGAAAAAGCCCCTTGATTACTTCGTAATCGGATTGTTCACGCTTGCTGTCCATCCGCGTAATTTCGCTTCATGAACTTCAAGTTGCGTTTTTATCTCGCGTCGCTCTTCACACTTTTTCTCTCGTGTGCGACGTCACAACAGTCCGCAGTCAACACTCCGAGTATGGTTGGAAAACCACCACGGCTGATTATTGGGATCACTGTGGATCAGATGCGGTATGACTACCTTCAACGCTATTGGGATGATTTCACGGCGGTTGGCTTCAAGCGACTGGTGGGCGAGGGATTTGTGTGTCACAATTTGCACTACAACTATATGCCAACGTATACCGGCCCGGGTCATGCTTCGATTTTCACCGGAACAACTCCCGCGTATCACGGTATTATTCAAAATGATTGGTATGATCGCTCCTCGAACAGTATGATTTACTGTTCATCCGACACCACCGTTAAGGGTGTGGGCACACCTTCGAAGGCCGGGCAAATGTCGCCACATTATTTAACCGCCTCCACGCTGGGGGATATGATTGGTCATCACACCAACCGCAAGGGAAAAGTGTTCGGTATAGCGATGAAGGATCGCGGTGCTATACTACCTGCAGGACGCACTGCCAATGGAGCCTACTGGTTTGTGGGAGGTGAAGAGGGCAAATGGGCATCAAGCACGTGGTATATGGAAGCCCTGCCCGAGTGGGTGAATGCATTCAATGCGCAAAAGAAGGCGGACGAGTATTTATCCAAGCCGTGGAGTTTGTTGGGCGATGAATCAACTTACAACGAAAGTGCTGCCGATAACAACGCACATGAGGCTCCATTCAAGGGTACGACAAAGCCAACGTTCCCTTATGATCTTCCTGCACTGCGCGCAGCCAATGGAAATTACGAACTGCTAAAGGCTACTCCTTTCGGCAATTCACTGACCCTGGATTTTGCACAAGCGCTCATTGAGAATGAACAGCTCGGCAAGGACAACGATGTTGACATGCTGTGTATGAGTTTTTCTTCGACGGATTACATCGGTCATCAATTTGGCATTCATGCACGCGAAACGCAAGATTGTTATTTACGCTTGGATCAAGAACTCGCCGTGTTTTTACTTTATCTCGATCAGACAATTGGAAAGGATCAGTACCTTGTTTTTCTCTCAGCCGATCACGGTGGTGCGCCTACTCCGAGTTACACGGCCAAGCAGAAGGCGATTGGAGGATATTGGAAAAGCGATCGCTTGGAGTTGATGCTCGAGGATACCCTTGCGAAGAAATATGGTCAGGGTGATTGGATTGTAAATGAAAGCAATCAGAATATCTTTCTGAACCGCGCTTTGATTCAATCCAAGAAATTGAGCTTGAAAGAAATTCAGTATGAAGTGGCCGCGTTGGCGCTCGACTTTCCGGAAGTGCATCAAGCATTTACCTCTTCGGACTTGAATCAGTTTCGGGGTGGTGACTTGATTAAATCGATGGTACAGAATGGCTTCGATAGCTCACGCTCGGGCGATGTAGTTTACATCCTCAAGCCGGGATACATCGAGTATGGTATGACCGGCACGACGCACGGCTCGCCGTATACGTATGACACGCATGTTCCTGCGATTTTCTTCGGCGCCGGTGTGCGCAAGGGGGAGACGTTCGAGCGATTCACCATTGCCGATATTGCTCCTACGGTTAGCATGCTCGCAGGCTTCGCATTGCCCGATGCCTGCACCGGAACACCCATTGTTGAATCTATTGCACCGCGCCGATGATCCGCTATTCACTTGCAACGGCGCATCCGCACCGCCACTTTATACAATTTACTGCTGAGTTTGAAACTCACGGAAGACCGCGACTTACCTTGCAATTGCCTTCCTGGCGACCCGGTCGGTACGAACTGGGAAACTTCGCGAAGAATGTCGTGCGATGGACTGCAACCAATGAACACGGGGATGCTTTGGCTTTTCGCAAGGCTTCAAAAGACCAATGGATAGTTGAAACCAACGATTCATCCAAGGTGGTTATTCGCTATAACTACTATGCGGCTGAACTCAATGCCGGTTCGAGTTTTCTGGACGAAGATCAACTGTATGTCAACCCGGTGAATTGTTTCTTTTATGACGCCGATAAACCGGAGTTGCCCTTCCGTGTGGAATTGGAATTACCGCAGGATTATCGCATTGCCTGCGGTTTGAAGCAAGAGTCAGCGCATGTATTGTTTGCTGCTAATTTCGATGAACTGGCCGACTGTCCCTTCATCGCGAGCGCTTCGATGCGCAGGCTTGAGTATCATGCGCAAGGCATCACTTTCCATTTATGGATTCAGGGTGAGGTCAAACTGGATGAGCCCGCATTGCTGAACGAGTTTGCAGCATTCACGAAATGTCAGTTCGATATTTTCGGTGATATCCCCTGCAAGGAGTATCACTTCCTGTTCCAGTTCGTGCCGCATTTTTTACGCCATGGCGTAGAACATTCCAACAGCACGGTCATTGCGATGGGACCTGCAGCGGATTTCCAACAAGATCATTTATTCAAAGATTTATTGGGCATTAGTTGTCATGAATTGTTTCATACCTGGAACGTTAAGAATATCCGTCCGGTTGAAATGATGCCTTATGATTTCACCCGTGAGAATTATTCTGAATCCGGTTTTGTCTATGAGGGCGTTACCACCTACTACGGTGATATGCTTCTTTGGCGCTCGGGCGCTATCAGCGACGATGAGTGGCTGGAGATGGTGAGTGAGCATGTGCAGGATCACTTTAACAACCATGGTCGTTTAAATCTATCGGTATCGCAAAGTAGCTGGGATACATGGCTCGATGGATACGTATCGGGTATTCCCTGGCGAAAGGTGTCTATCTACAACGAAGGATTTTTAATCGCGCTCATCTGCGATGTTTTCATCATGAAAGCGAATGCACTTCAATGTTCATTGGATCATGTCATGCGCGAGTTGTATGAGCAGTTTGGCAAGAAGGCAATTGGTTATTCCAAGGATGATTACCGCTCGTTGCTGAGTCGATATGGAAAGAATGGTGTAGAAGGCATTTGGAATGATTTGGTTGAGGGCACTGCAGATTATACGCCTTACCTCAGCGACGCACTGTCGAACGTGGGCGTAAGCCTTGCAGTCAATGCATCATCGAAGTATGCTGAATCAACCTATGGTTTGAGCGTGGATGAATCCAATCTGAAAGTCGTGGTTACGGCTATTGTACCTGACTCACCGGCGGATAAAGCCGGGTTGTGGTATGGCGACGAAATTCTTGCTGTTGGTGAGATTGCGCCGTACAAGAATTTTCAGCATCTCTTGCGTATGCAGGAAACTACCGCTAAGCTCGCTATTTTACGAAAGGGGCGTCGGTTGAATGTCGAACTGAACGCCGACGGGCAGGTATGGTTTAAAAAATACCGGTGTGAGCGTATCAGTGAGCTTACCGACGAGATGCGTGCGACGTGGAGTACCTGGAAGTTTGGGGTTCCGCGCTAGTTAACCACCCATTGCAACGGGCAGTCGGCCGGCCATGTAGTCGAA
>CANHYZ010000257.1 GCA_947464885.1 Flavobacteriales bacterium | reverse complement strand
CGACGAAATGAATGCGAAGGCATAATACTCGTTTTATAAGTTTGGAAGGCCGCTACTCAGCGGCCTTCTTTTTTTCGAAAAAAGCGCACTTATATTCGAGCCCATAAATTGATTCCATGAACAGAAGATTCCTATTTCTTATGCTGACCGTAGCGACTATTGCATTCTCCTGCGGCAAAATAAATCCTTGCGGTAAAATCGATTGTGCCAATGGCGGCGAGTGCAAGAACGGCACGTGTTATTGTCCCGTGGGCTACGATGGCGAATCTTGCGATCAGGAAGTCCGCCAGCGCTATGCAGGCTATTACAGAGGCACGCTTGTGAAGGACAATGTGCTCTATGCTGACTTCATTCTTACCTCGTCTGCGGAAAGCGTATTGAGCACCCGCCTGCGCTTTAGTCAGGTCTATGGAGATTTTCTCTTAAACACCTATTTCGAAATTCCTGAACAACAATACGCTGATGGCAATTCGGTATGCTATGTCACCGCCGGCCAAGGCTTCTGCGATGGTGAAATTCTACAATACGAATACACCTACACGAAAGACGGTGTGACTTACACCGGATCATTCGATGGTTACAAGATGATGTAATTCAAATTACTTCTTCAATGAAAAGAGGCGCCCAAACAGGCGCCTCTTTTTATTTTCATTTCTTCATTTCTAATTAAAAAACAATTGAATGAAGAAACATATCATTCGTGCATTCGTGACTCATCAATCATTCGTGCATTCGTGGCTCATCAATCATTCGTGCATTCGTGGCCACAAATGAATTACTTCTTCTTAGGCTCAGCCACCGGAGTTTTGGTCACAGCACCCTTCTTAGCCGGAGCCTTTACAGGTGCCGGTTCTACAACAGGCGCCACAACAGGTGCAACAGCAGGCGCAGGAGCAACCTCAACCTTCGGCTTCTTCTTCACATACTTCAACTCGTCAACGATGTTCTTACCACCCATGAGCTTTTCAACTACAAAAAGAACGTAGCGAATGTCAACGGAAATGGTACGCTGCAACTCAGGTTCAAAAGCGATATCACCGCTCATAGCTTCCCAGTTACCATCAAACGCAATACCGACGATGTTGCCGTCGCCGTCAATTACAGGGCTTCCTGAGTTACCACCGGTAATATCCAGGTTATGGATGAAGCACGTTGGCAACTCACCCTTCGCATTCGCATAGCGACCAAAGTCTTTCTTTGTGATCAACTCCGCCAACTTATCAGGCACAACGAATTCCGGGTTGGAATTATCGCGCTTCTCCATGATACCGGCAGCGGTCGTATAGAAATCGTAACGCACGGCATCAGCTGCTTTGTAGTCATCCACAATACCGTAAGTCACACGCATGGTGCTGTTGGCATCAGGGGCAAACGCTTTATTCGGACTCATTTCACGCAGACCGGCCACGAACTGACGCATACCCTTGTTGAATTTCTGCTGAGGATTCAGCGAACGGAAATTCATCGCGTGCGCACTCGCACTTGATGCGGCTATATAGGCGAGATCCTTGTCTACAACCTTGGCGCTTGGCTTTTCCAAAAACTTCATCAGGCGATCTTTATTCACGAATACAGACGTTTCGAAAAGCTTATTGGCGTATGCCATTGCGCTGCCCTTATACTTCTCATCGAGCATCGCATGCCAGGTTGGACGATCAGCAGTGATGCGCTCACGATACAACGTTGTCAGATTTACGAAAACCACTTTATCGGTTTCGGCATCGTACTCTTTAAAGTGCGCATCGATATCAGCCTGCAGTGAGGCCAATCCTTCTTTGCGCTTCGCTTCGTCGGTTTCTGCCATAATCTGCTTGATAGCCTCGCCCATTTCTGCAGCAAAAGCCATGAACTCAGCACCACCGATACCACACATGGACGAGTATGTAGAAGCTTTCACATAAGGATCCCACTCATTGTAGTAATCCTGAATAGATTTCAATGTCTCACCATATTTTGATTTGGTGGTTCCGTTGCCATTCAACCATTTGGTAAAGTCAACTTCAATTTTAGCCTTGTCGCTCTTTACATCCAAACGCTTCAAACCACGTGTTTGACCGATGTAGTATTTCCAGCCATTCGCAGTAGAAGCGTATTTCGCGGCATACATCAAACGCACACGAGCATCCTTGTCCATCACGCTCTTCCAGCTCTCGAGCTTCGTGCCCAAACATTCGATCAGCGCAGGGTTGCGTGTTTCAACCGCTTGTTCAATACCGTATGAGGTAAGGTAACGCGATGTGCGACCGGGGAAACCCATAATCATGGTGAAATCACCTTCTTCCACACCGTCGATGTTTACAGGCAAAAAGTGCTTCGGCGTGTAAGGCACGTTCTCCTTGCTGTAAGCAGCAGGCTGGTTGTTCTTGTCTGCGTAAATGCGCAACATCGAGAAGTCACCGGTGTGACGCGGCCACATCCAGTTGTCGGTGTCACCACCAAACTTACCTACGCTTTCGGGCGGATTACCCACCAAGCGAATATCACTGAAGGTTTGATACACCATCATGTAGTATTCATTGCCATAGAAGAAAGACTTCACTTCCACTTCGTACATGCCGTTGTTGGTATTGGCAGCAGACAATTCCTTTGACTTTGCGGCCAAGGCCTTGTCACGGTCGGTTTCAGACATACCATCGCTAACAACAGACAACATATCCTTCGTCACATCCTCGATGCGCACGAGGAATGAAATCTTGAAGTTCTCGATAGGCAATTCTTGCGCAAAGCTCTTCGCGCAGAATCCATCCAACAACAGATTGTTCTCCACAGTTGAGAGCGTTTGAATCGCATCATAACCGCAGTGATGGTTTGTGAAAATCAAACCCTTGTCACTCACAACCTCTCCGGTGCACTGACCGTAATTCAGGCGCACGATTGCATCCTTCAGCGAAGCTGTGTTGATGCTGTAGATTTCTTCCTTTGTAAGGTTCAGTCCGAGGCCCTTCATTTCGGCTTCGTTCATGCGGTTGAGCAAGCTCACCAGCCACATGCCCTCGTTGGCCAGCAATGACGCGGGCAACATGGAGAAGAGCATGACTGCAATGTAAATTGTTCTTTTCATGGTTAATTGGTAATTTATATTCATTGAATGGGTTGCGAAATTAATCCTGCTGCAGAGCTCCTGCAGCCTTCCATGCCTGACGCTCAATGAGCGAATCCAGTTCGGTGTACAAATAGCGCAGCGCTGCCGGTCCCTTGTAACGATTTCTCACACGATGAACATGCTTACCGTCGCTGACGCCGGTAATGATGTTTGGTAAATCCTGTACACTTTCATTGTCATAAACAGGCAACAAGTCAAAGTAGCCGATTTCACGCGCCTTCGATTGAATCACTTGAATATCACCGAAGGAAACACGGGCTTCATAGCGACCAATGCGATCAACATGATTCTTTCCCAGATAGGATGCCTTTCCGTCCTTCATCACCACCAACTCGAAGATCGGGCACATACCAAAGCATGCTCCGCGCGAATAGAAAATCGCTGTATCGGATACCGCTTTTGATTCGGGTTCTTGCACCACAGATGGGGTCGCTTGCGCTTGTGCCTCACGGCGTGATGAACTGCATGAAGCAATACCGATAATCAAGGGTGCGAAGAAGAGAAGTCGAAGCATGTTATTTCTTTTGCTGAGCCAATTTTTGTCGCTGCACTTTCTGAGCTTCCTCCAAACGTTGCATAAAGCTGCTCTTGCTTTGAGGCTTCTTTTTGTTCTCCTCAATTTTAGCACGAATGGCATTTTCATCAATGAAATACTTGCGAATCGCCCACATCTGTCCAATACTCACCATGTTGGCGATGAAGTAATACAAACTCAATCCCGAAGGCTGTCCATTGAAGAAGAACAGCATCATCACCGTGAAGATGTTCATCATTACCGTCATGTTAGGCATACCGGGCTGCTGCGCCATCTGAGGCTGACTGCCCATGCTCATCTTCGAATAGAAGAAGGTAGAGATACACATGAGAATCGTGAACCCACTCACGTGATTACCGTAGATCGAGCTCAAAATCGGAATGTTCTGCTCCCAGCTTACAATGCTATCGTAAGCCGCCAAGTCATCGGCCCACAAGAAGCTCTTACCACGAAGAGCAATCTCCGCCGGGAAAAAGCGGAACATCGCATACAGAATAGGCATCTGCAACAGCACGGG
>CANHYZ010000256.1 GCA_947464885.1 Flavobacteriales bacterium | reverse complement strand
TGGTTTGATATCTTCCTACAACGCCATTGGCGGCGCAAAAGGGAAGTGGAGTTACTATGCGTTCGCCCAGCAGCGAAAGGGAAATGGCTGGCGCCAAAACAGTGCTTTCGACAGCCGTTCACTCTATGGAAGCGTTGAATACAAGGCAAACGAGAAGCTCCTGATTGGAATGAATATCACGCACTCGGAATTTTTGAGTCAACAACCGGGCGGGTTAACCGATCAACAATACGAACTCGACTGGCGCAGCAGCTCGCGCTCGCGCAATTGGATGAGTGTCCCATGGAATGTAGCAGCGGTGTATGCAAAGCTTCGCACATCTCAGCACGCCATGCTTGATCTGAAAGTATTCGGTGTGTTGGCCGATCGCTCAAGTGTTGGATTCATGAAGGCGATTAATATTTCGGATACAATCAATGCGCAATTAGGCACCTACAATTTGCGCAAGCTGGATGTCGATGCCTATCAGACATGGGGTGCCGAGTTGCGCTGGTTACAGGAGTACAACCTGTTGGGTAGTGAACATCAACTGGCTGCAGGCGTGCGTTATTCGGATGCGCACACCCATCGTCAAACCGACGGCGCAGGCTCCATTGCGTCATCCTATAGTGACGAATTGGTTCAAGGGACTTTCGGCAAGAACCTGTTTTATGACAACGTCAATTCGGCTGCCTTTATCGAGAACATCATTCATGTGGGAAATCGCTTCTCGCTCATGCCCGGGGTGCGCCTGGAAAATCTCATGAGTAGCAGTCGCGGATACATTTCTCCGTTGGCGGGCGATTTCGAACCCATCCGCCGAAATCGCACCTTCCTGTTGGCGGGATCAGGTGAGCAGTATTCATCGGATAACATGAACCTGTATGCGAATGCTACGCAGGCCTATCGCCCTGTTGTATACAGCGATCTTACGCCCGCTGCTACAACCGACGTGGTTGATCCTAATCTGCAAGACGCCTCCGGTTACAACCTTGAAGCCGGATTCCGTGGGATGCATAAAAGTTGGCTTAATTACGATGTAGGTTTGTTTTGCCTGAACTACGATAACCGGGTTGGAACCGTCATCCGTGATGGGGTTAATTTCAAAACAAATATTGGGACCAGCGTGAGTAAGGGCGTTGAAGTGTTCTGTGAATGGAACCCCATCAAGATGATCGTTGCAAAACCTCGCATAGGTTCGATAAGCGTGTTCGTTTCAGGTACATGGATGGATGCGCGTTACACGCGTTGGAACAATCCTGATATCGCAAACAATCCCGAGAAGTCTATCGAAAATAAACACGTCGAGTACGCTCCTGAGCACACGTGGAGAACCGGACTGTCCTACAATCATAGGGCGCTTTCAGCCAATGTGCAATGGAGTTTTGTGGACGACGTATACACCGACGCTGCGAATACAGAATTACCATCAGCAAACGGTCAGTCCGGCAAACTAAACGCATACAACGTTTGGGATTGCTCGGTGAAGTATGCATTTACGAAACAGCTTTTTTTGCAAGCCGCCGTCAACAATGTGTTGAATACGCAGTATGCAACGCGTCGCTCCGGAGGGTATCCCGGACCGGGGTTATTGCCGGGTACGGGAAGGACCCTTACGGTCACTTTGGGAATAGGCCTGTAACATTCGTCGAACTTTACACGGTGTGTTTTTGGATTTGGTTTACATTGGACCATCCAAATCCCTGAACATGCGTCACCTTATCGTTCTCCTAATTGCGTTACCATTGGCGTCTTTCGCTCAAGAGCAAGTGTACACCGAGTATTTTGGCGCCGGTTGCAACACGGGTACCTTATTGACGGATTATCTGTCACCCATTGGCGCAAATTGGACCGTGACTGAAACAGGATTTAACGCTGATGGTGCAAATCGATGGTTCGTATCGGCAGCGGAAAACGGCAATAGCCCTGGCAATTGCGGCAGTGGCTGCGGCAGTAATCCCACACTTCACGTTGGCGCTTTTGAGTCGCTGTTGGGTAGCGACCTTGGTGCTTCATACTATGAAGGTTTGGACGGCTTCTGCGATTTCTTGCCCTGTGGCTCCACCGATATACGAGCCGAATCCCCGTTCATCGATTGCTCGGCATTCGCAGATGTCTCCATTGCTTTCAACTACATCGAAGGCGGTAATGCGCTGGATAACGCCACTCTCTGGTACTACGATGGTGCGGCGTGGTCGCAATTGGTGGATTTGCCCAAGACCCCTATTTGCCCAGATCTTCAGGGAGAATGGACGTCCTACACCATTGATCTTCCGGAAAGTGCCAACAATAATTACTTTGTCAAGATTGGTTTCCGCTGGCAAAACAATGATGACGGAGAAGCGCTGGACCCCAGTTTCGCTGTCGACAATGTGATTGTATACGGTGAGTTCGGAATTGACGCAGTGGCGCCAAGTATCACCTGTCCATCGGATACGATTATTTACACCGAGGAGTATTGTTATTTCCTGGGTGATTTCGAAAGTCTGACCGTAGCCGTAGATAACCTCGACCCATTTCCATCGGTAACGCAAACCCCGATCGTAGAAACAGTGCTTCAACCGGGCATACATCTTATCAGTGTCGTGGCCGCAGATTTTGCCGGTAATGCCAACCAATGTGCTTTTACCGTGACACTGATTGACGATGATGCACCACTGGTCGAATGTCCGCCGGCCATAAGCTTTGAGGCGGAGTTTGGTCAAACCGGTGCTATTCTTGAAGTCCCACTTCCGGTAGCCACGGATAATTGCGCTTCCTCATTGACATACACCAATGATTTCGATGCGAATTCTCCCGTCGCTGCTTTCTTTCCCGTCGGAAGTACAACGGTCACCTACACCGTTAGTGATGCGTCACTCAATGCTGCACAGTGCACCGTTGAGGTGGTCGTAACCGTATCTCCTGTGAACTGCTGTTTGGGCGATCTTAATTGTGACGGAGCTGTAACCGTAGCCGATTTGCTTATTCTTATCAGTGACTTTGGATGCGTGGGCAATGGGTGTGAATCCGATCTTGACGACGATAGCATTGTTGGCGTTAGCGATTTGCAGCTCTTCAATCAGCTCTACTTAACGGTGTGCCCACAGTAGTCTCAAGTTTCTGTCTTACATTCGCGCGAATTTATTAACCCGATAAATTCAGCGCTCATGGCTTCTTGGCAAGATAAATTCGTAGGAGAAGGTCTTACCTACGATGATGTTCTCCTCATCCCGGCTTATTCCGAAGTGCTTCCACGCGAAGTTTCGGTTCGCTCGAAATTCTCACGCAATATTGTGCTCAATACACCGGTCGTATCAGCGGCCATGGATACCGTGACCGAGTCGGAGATGGCGATTGCTATGGCGCGCGAGGGTGGAATAGGTGTCATCCATAAAAACATGACCATCGAGGCGCAGGCAGCGCTGGTGCGCAAAGTGAAGCGCTCCGAAAGCGGCATGATTCAGGATCCTGTTACCCTATCCGACAAAGCCCTCGTTGGTGATGCGTTGAAGCTTATGGCTGAACATCGCATCGGTGGAATACCGGTTGTTAATGACGATGGTAAACTGATCGGCATCGTTACCAACCGCGACCTGCGTTTCGAAAAGGAAATGGCCAAGCCTATAGCGCAGGTTATGACCAAAGACGGACTTATCACAACGGATAAGCCCAATGATCTTCAAGCCGCTGAGGCGATTCTTCAGCAAAGTAAAATTGAGAAGTTACCCGTAGTGGATGCCGGTGGAAAACTGATCGGCCTGATTACCTATAAGGATATTCTGAAGTTGAAAAAATACCCGAACGCTTGCAAAGACAAGCTCGGGCGCTTGCGTGTTGCAGCTGCCGTGGGTGTTACGCACGATACGCTTCAGCGTGCTGAGGCACTCGTGAAGGCCGGCGTGGATGCCATCATCATTGATACGGCTCACGGTCATTCCAAAGGCGTAATCGATATGCTGCGCAGTGTGAAGCAACAGTTTGGCGAAAAGGTGGACGTGGTGGTTGGGAACATTGCAACCGCTGGAGCAGCCGAGGCGCTCATTGCCGCCGGCGCTGATGCAATCAAAGTCGGAATCGGTCCCGGTTCCATCTGCACTACCCGCGTTATTGCCGGTGTAGGTGTGCCGCAGCTTACCGCAGTCATGGATGTCGCGCATGGTATCAGCGACCCAAGTGTTCCGATTATCGCGGATGGCGGT
>CANHYZ010000255.1 GCA_947464885.1 Flavobacteriales bacterium | reverse complement strand
TTCCGAGCATCGCTGAAATCTCGCTGTGCGAGTAGCCATCGATTGCGAATAGGTTGAACACTTTGAGTGTCATGGGCGGAAGCTGCAGTGCCTTCGAGCGAATCGCTTCCAGCATTTCTTGTTGCGCTCCCGACAAATCACTGTCTTCGCTTCGGTTGGCTGTATTTTCAGGAAGCCCGACGCGATTGCGGTCTTTCCAAGCCTTGTTTTTTTTGAATTCGTTGATGATCGTGTTGATGGTCACTCGGCGTGCCCAAAGTTCGAAGGGAACTTCCGGCCTGTATTGTTTGAGATTCATTAAAATCCGCACAAAGCCAAGATTCAAATACTCCACCGCTTGCTCTTTGTCCGATGCGTAGCGCCAACACGTTCCAATCAACTGCCTGTAGAGGAGCTTGTACAGCTCGCTCTGAGCACGTTGGTCTTCCTTAAGACAACGTTCCAACAGGGATGATTCGATGCGTGATTCCAATGCAATAGCGGTAAAGGGCTCTTGCACAGAGCAGGCACATCAAGCAAATTCAGCGGTTTTCACCAATAAATTCAATTGAAATACAAGTCCGCTTTGAGCTTCCTTGGGTTTGGTACAAGTTTTTTTGCAGTGGCTGCGCGAATGTAGCTCGAATGAAGATAATTCGTGCACCAATCCTATGAGACTGCATAACAGAGCAGAAGGTTGATTTACCCCAAGAAACCCCGTGAAGCTTTTACCGTTAGCGGTTTTACATCTTGCTTAGATATCCCAGGTAAACACCAACTTTTCTGAGGTCGGATGCGCCTGGCAACAAAGGATAAAGCCATTGCTGACTTCTTTGTCTGTCAGTGCATAATTCGCATCCATTTTCACAGTGCCTTCTGTCACTTTTGCCATGCAGGAGGTGCATACTCCGCCTTTACAGCTGTAAGGAGCGTCCATACCGGCGTCAATCGCCGCATCCAGCAGGCTTTTTCCGTTTTCAGCGAGTTCGAAGTGTGTTTCGGTTTCGTCTATGATTGCAGTTACTTTCGTCATGTCTTAAGAGTTAAATCGGTTAATTATTTGTTGATGCTCTCTCCAGTCAATCGCATCTAGTTGTTTGTCGATGATGTTTTTTTTATAAATGAAAAAGGTCGCGGGAATAGTGAAAATGCCCAGATCTTTCAGTGATCCAACATGGATAAATTCAATACCGGCAGGCATGTTGGCACGCATCACATCCACTTTTTCGTAAGAATCATCTGTCAAACAATAAAAGTGGATACCGTGTTCAGGGTAGAACGAATACGATTCTTTTAACCAGCGCAGTTCCTTTAAGCATGGGCCGCACCAGGAAGCATAGCAAATGACAATGGAACTGTCAGCACAATGATTCAGCAAGTTGTCAGTGGATCCATTGGCAAGCGTCACGCTGACCTTGTCCAACGCAATATCCGGCACTCGGCGATATCGCCAAAAGTAGAAGATGGCAACGGCGGCCAGCACAAACACCAGCGTGTAATTCACCTTCATTATTCGCCGTGCATCGTTTTCATCATTTCCTCGGGAGTCGATACTACATAGCCTTCAGGGATGGTGAATAGTGAATCGCTTACGGGTTCAAGGGAAATTTCGACAGTAGTGACGTTCATGGTCATGCGTCCATTCTGCACACTATACTCGAAGGGCATTCCTGCAAATGACGCGTATTGCTTTGGATTGATTGCGATTTCTTTACAATACCACGCACTCATTGTACTCTGCTCGGCGCTTTTGGTGGCATAGGTGCATTGCACCTCGTGACAGGTGTAACCCAGAATGTTTTTGGTTTTCCCGGTGTCTTTGCACGACATGTTTTGTGGAAGAGCTGCAGCGCCCTGGTCGCCCGCCAACTTGTTTAAATCGTCAAGGGTTGAAACCAGCGCGATTTTTTTCCCCATCATATCCATCAACGTCACTGACTCGTTTTTATCATAATCCGCAAGAGTAACAATCAATCCCATGAACGGCGATTGCATTTCCATGCGGGTGCGCGAGCCTTTGACCCATGTGGTGCTCTTGATTGGGTCCTTCGCGCTCACCGGTGCATTCGGATCTGTGACCATCACGGTTTGTGTTACGGTTTTGCCTTCGAATTGCTGCGCTTTTACAGATAAGAGCGAATAAATCGTCAATACAAGGAATAGAAGGAATTGCTTTTTCATGGGATACATTAATAGTAGAGTAGGTATTGAATTTTTTCGGCGGTTTTTTCGGCGTTAGGCAACATCGTTTGCTCAAGCGTGCTATTGAGCGGAATCGCCGGCAGGCATTCCGATCCTAGGGTGCTAACAGGAGCATCCAGATAAGCAAAGCAAACTTCGCTGATGCGTCCGGCTAGCGCCGCAGCAAAAGTGTTATTGGCCGGTTCTTCCGTGAGCACCAAGCAGCGGTTACACTTTTTGACAGCGTTGAATACGGTCTCTTCATCCAGCGGATTAATGGTACGCAAATCCACAATCTCGACTTGGCTGGGGAAGTGTTTAGCAGTAGATTTCGCCCAGTAAACACCCATGCCGTAGGTGATGATGGCCAGTTTTACCTCTGCTGTTGCTTCCTGCACGATGCGTGCTTTGCCCAAAGGAATGATGTAATCTTCCGAAGGTTCAATCGTACGCGCATCCTCAGTGCCCTTCACCTTACTCCAATATAGTCCTTTGTGTTCCAGCACCACTACCGGATTGGGGTCGTAAAATGCTCCTTTCAGCAGCCCTTTCAAGTCCGCGCCGGTTGACGGGTAAACCACTTTGATTCCACGAATATTGGCTAAAACACTTTCTACACTGCTGCTGTGATAAGGACCGCCACTGCCGTATGCCCCAATCGGAACGCGAATAACCGCGCTCACAGGCCACTTACCGTTGCTGAGGTAGCAACTGCGACTCACTTCGGTGAACAGCTGATTCAAACCCGGCCAGATATAGTCCGCAAACTGCACTTCCACAATCGGCTTCAATCCCGCGGCACTCATGCCCACCGTGCTTCCGATGATAAACGCTTCCTGAATCGGCGTATTGAATACGCGACTATCGCCAAATTTCTCAGCCAGTGTGGCTGCCTCGCGAAAGACGCCACCCAACCTGCGACCTACATCCTGTCCGTAAAGCAGCGCTTCGGGATGCTTGGCCAGAATTTCCTGCATAGCGAATAATGCACTATCGACCATAACCGTAGCTTCCTTACCCGCCGGCTCTCGCTCACCCTGTTCACGGGTAATCGGGGTAGGCGCATAATCGTGAAGAAATAAATCTTCCGGACGCGGGTCTTCAGCTTTCAGCGCTCGATCGTAATCAGAAGCGACGTGCATACGTGCCTCTTCCTCAAGAATCTGCAGCTGACTTTCTTCGAAGCCAAGAGACTTCAATTGCTTGATGAATTTCGGAAAGGGATCACGCTTTTGAGCGCTTTCCAAATCGTCGCGGTACCATTCGCGACGCACGCCGCTGGTATGGTGCCCCAACAAGGGAACTATGCAATGCACCAACCACGGTCTGCGGTTTTTGCGAATGTCTGCAATGACTTCTTGCAGGCTATTAAAACAATCGACGAAATCAGTGCCGTCGAGCGATTTTACACGAATGCCCGGAAAGGCTTTGGCGAAGGTCGAAGCATCACCAAAGCGAATCTCCGACGAATGTGCGCTGATATCCCATTCGTTGTCTTGGACAAAATAGAGGATGGGCAGCTGCTTCAAAGAGGCCATGTGAAAGGCTTCGCTGACCTCACCCTCGGTCATGGCGGCATCTCCGATAGAGCAAACCACAACGCCGGTGCTTTCATCCTCCATGCTCAGACCGTGTTGCTCTTTGTACTGAAGGCCCATGGCAACGCCCGTTGTGGGAATAGCCTGCATACCCGTTGCCGAACTCTGGTGAGGAATCTTGGGCATGTCGTCTCTGCGCAAGGAAGGGTGACAGTAGTACGTGCGTCCGCCCGAAAACGGATCGTCACGCTTAGCCATCAATTGCAGCATCAACTCATAAGGCTTCATACCAATGCCGAGCATAATACTATCGTCGCGATAATAGGCGCTCAAGAAATCCTGTGGGAGCAGTTGAAGGCCAAGTGCCAATTGGCAAGCCTCATGTCCACGCGAAGTTGCGTGAACGTATTTGGAAGTCACCTTCGCATGTTCTTCATACAAATCGGCCATGCTTTTGGCAGT
>CANHYZ010000254.1 GCA_947464885.1 Flavobacteriales bacterium | reverse complement strand
GGTACAAAGCGCGCCATGATGATGGCCTGTCGACCATACTTCTCATAAAAAGCCTCCGTCTGCGTGATGTACTCGCGTTTGAAAAACAAAATACGCTCCCGCTTTTTGATTTGCTCACTGAAGAATTTCCCGACGAAGTAATTGACGTTATCGCCACACAATGCGGCCAGAATGAGTAAGGGCATCAAGACCCAAATATTCAACCCTTCATTGTTGTTGGCAGCTGCAATAGCTCCGGCTGCAAACAACAGCGAATCACCCGGCAGCAGCGGCATCACAATAAATCCTGTTTCTACAAATACAATCAAGAATAAAATGGCATAAACCAACGTGCCATAATCAGCAACCATGGCTAGCAAATGCTCATCGATATGCAATACAAAATCTATCAGTGTTGACATAGTTTATCAGGGTTTCATTAAAAACAAAATGGCGATGCACCGCAATGTACTCCATTGTCATGCACCGCCATTGCGATAGTTTATTCGTTGTTATTCTTCTTCAGCATCAAAGAACTCCTTAATGCGATTGAGGAATCCGGCGGATGCCTTCGTTTCGCGTTGCTTGTCCTTTGATGGCGTTGTGGTCTTTCTTTCGGCAGACGGAATCTCCATCGGCTGATTTTCCGAGCTTGGTGTTACGGTGAATTTCTCCAGACCGTAGATGACCAAACCGACACCCGTGCTCATAGCAGGAATCAACAAGTTTTCATTCTTCGCCTTCACCACGTGCTCGTTCGGATAACCAATGCGGCAATCCATACCCGTGATGTACTCCACCAATTGCTTCATGTGCTTCAATTGAGAACCACCACCGGTCAATACGATACCGCCAATGAGCTGCTTCTCATATCCGCTGTTGCGAATCTCGTAATACACGTGCTCGATGATTTCATCCATGCGAGCTTGAATGATATTAGCCAAATTCTTCAACGAAATTTCCTTTGGTTCACGACCCTTCAATCCGGGAATGCAAACAATCTCGTTGTCCTTGTTCTCTGTAGCTAGCGCACTGCCAAACTTCACCTTGAGCAATTCAGCCTGGTTGCGCATGATCGTGCAACCGTGCTTGATATCTTCTGTAATGATGTTACCACCAAATGGGATAACCGCAGTGTGACGAATGATACCGTCCTGGAAGATGGCCACATCCGTTGTTCCACCACCAATATCCACCAATACAACACCGGCTTCCTTTTCTTCCTGACTCAACACAGCAGCAGCACTTCCCAAGGGCTCCAGTGTAAGTTCATGAACCGTCAAGCCGGCTTTGGTCACGCACTTATAGATATTCTTGATAGCCGTAATCTGACCGGTAATGATATGGAAGTTGGCTTCCAAGCGTGATCCGCACATTCCGATAGGATCCTTGATACCCGTTTCACTATCTACGGTATACTCCTGCGGCAATGCGTGAATAATCTCCTCACCGGGAAGCATCACCAACTTGTGCATGTCTTCTACCAATGCGTCGATGTCTACTTGTGAAATCTCTTCTTCCACATTGCGACGCGTGCGCATACCACGATGTTGTAAGCTCTTGATGTGCTGGCCTGCAATACCCACATTCACCAATCGAATATTAACACCGCTTTCACGCTCGGCCTCTTCAACAGCCGCGCGAATGCTCTGAACGGTTTTCTCAATATTGGAAACCACACCGCGTGTAACGCCAATGCTTTCGCTTTTTCCAATACCAAGAATTTCGATTTTGTTGTTTTCCATCTTGCGACCAACGAGGCACGCAATCTTGGTGGTTCCAATGTCTAAGCCAACTACGATTTCTGAATTCATGGGTTTATCGTTTTCTGTTATTCAATTTTTATTTCACATGCACTGCTCTAGCGCTTAATGCACACCACCTGTCCTTCGTATTGCGCATTGATAACGCCATACTGATCCAAATTGGTGGTCGCGATGGTATGCTCGTAAAACGCTCTGAGCTTTTTCAATTTCTCGGGTAAATCCGCTGTGCCGCCAACGTTCACACGCTGATTGCCCACACGCGGGATAATCTCAAATTCACCCGCACCGGTAATGTGCACATGCTCCACCTGCGCGCGCCAAAATGTATCCTGCGCAACGACCTGCGTGAACTGGTAAATCTCATCGAGATGCGTTCCCCATGCCAAAGAGTCCGGGAAATCTATCGCAACACTCTCCTTGCGCAGACCATCATAAATCTCTCCTGTAAATACCGGCAACTTCGCAACCGCCAAATCCGACAGCGCCATGGTGAACCCATCCTTGTCGAGATAGTAACTCTCGCCAAGCGCGTTGAATATGCGCGCAATCGGTGTGCGCTGTTTCACATGAATGACGCAACGACCGTCGACCGTCGTGTATACATGCGCCTCACTCACTGAAGAATTCGCCGCAACCTCACGGTGGATCGACTGAATATCCACTTCTCCAATGGGCAAGCCGACAATTTCGCTCGTCGCGCTGTCGGCCAAAGCGGCAATCATCTGTTCATCGATGAACTTGCGTCCGTCCGGCGCTTCGACCTGAATCTCCAACTTCCAGCACTGGGTGCCATTTTGCTCCTTACCCACAAAACCCAGCAGCGCCATCAATCCACCTGCCCCCAGAATAGCCAGGGTGTAGATCATGACAATCTTGAAGCGTCTGCGCTTCTCGATATCCTTGATGAAACTATTGGTATTTTCCTTCGCCATGTTGGGTTATCGGCGAAGGAATGGACCGTTCGCCGGCTATGCCGAATAGGCCGCTGCCACAGGGGCTACGAGGGCATCAATATCGCCGGCTCCCAGCATAACGATGACTTCTCGCGGACTACTCGTCAGTTCCGCTAATAAATCACCCTTCTCGACGAGTTTTTTGGCCCTTGTAGAAATGTTATCCAATAGCATTTGTGAATCAATTCCGGGGAGCGGTAATTCCCTCGCCGGGTAAATGGGCAACAAAATCACTTCATCCAAAAGCGACAGCGCTTCCGAGAATCCATCTGCAAAATCGCGGGTTCGCGTGAATAAATGGGGCTGAAACACCCCGGTTATGCGCTTTTCCGGATACAGTTCCCGCACCGAACCGATGCAGGCTCGTAATTCCTCCGGGTGGTGCGCATAATCGTCAATTAACACCAGATCCGAACGACGAATACGGTATTCAAACCGCCGCTTAACACCGGCGAAACTGCTCAATCCTGAACGGATCTGCTGCTCATCCAAGCCAACGGCCAAAGCCACCGCGATAGCAGCAACAGCATTCTCCACATTATGCGTCCCCGGCAATCCCAACTCAACATCCTTCCATATGCCCTGAGGCCCATGAAACGTGAAGAAATAACGGCCGTCACGAATCACAATTTCTTCTGCCCGATAATTTCCCGATCCTCCAACAGCGTAAGTCTCGTAATGCACACCCACAGGCAACTCCGATGTGATTATCGGAAGGCCGTCGCGGTAAAACAAACGCCCATTCGAGGTCAGCTTTCGAGCAAATAAATTGAACGACTCTTTCATGTATTCATGCGAGCCGTAGATATCCAGATGGTCCGCATCCGTGCTCGTAACGACAGAAAGGACAGGCGATAGCGTCAGAAAAGAACGATCATATTCATCGGCCTCCACCACGGTCCAGTCCGCTTCTGAATCGAGCAAAAGATTCGTTCCATAATTGGTCGCAATACCTCCGAGGAAAGCATTGCAGCGCACGCCGCTGTGCTTGAGCACGTGGGCAATCATGCTGCTTGTTGTCGTTTTTCCGTGTGTTCCTGCCACCGCAATGCATGGCGACTGCTGCGTAATGAGGCCAAGCACCTGCGAGCGCTTCATCATGGTATAGCCATGCTCGGTGAACCAGTTCAACTCGATGCTATCCTTGGGAATGGCAGGCGTGTAGATGACCATAACCTTATCCTTCGGTGTCAAGCGCACAATGGGCGGAATCTCCAGCACGCTGTCATCGAAATGAACCGCAATTCCCTCCAACTCCAACTCCGTAGTCAACGGTGTCGAAGTCTTATCATACCCCATGACGGGCTTGCCCTGCTCATTGAAATAACGCGCGATGGCCGACATGCCTATGCCGCCAATGCCCAGGAAATAATAGACTTCAATCTGCTGAAAATTCATGGCTGAAAAGTACGACGCTTCTCTTCGGGTATGAGCTTCATGACCTCCTCAACGATGCGCTCAGC